>NZ_BAAHXD010000012.1:0-75129 GCF_054657115.1 Methyloparacoccus murrellii
CCGGCACACCACCCGCCGTCTGCCTGTCGGATATCCACCTTTGCGCTGGGCGCACGCGGAAATCGCCGCTGACTTTGGGGCTGGTACTGACCCGTAAGCAAAGCCCGGTTGTGCCCGTCTTGCCAGCCATGGACGGCTTGCATTGTTCGGGGTAATGCACGGCCATTTCCTTGAGAAACACCGTGTCGCGCCGAGCCGCATCGGCGGTGGAAATCCACAGGCCGGCGGCAAGCACGCTGTTTACCACCCATACTAAATTCCGCTGAATCACGTTCTGCGTTCGATTCGATTTTCCTTTCATACGTCACCTCAGTGTCTAAGCAATGTCCTGATCTGAGCGACACCCCTCAGAAGCCCAAATCGAAGGCGATGGCGTTGTGCGTTAGCATCCGGCGCGTGGGGAGCATATATCAAATGCACATACCATTGGCTCTCAAATCCTCTCGGTTTGAGAGCGTTTGGAGCCTGGTTTGAAAGGCGACAGGGCGTAGTTGGCCTCTGATGGAACCGGGGTCAGGTGATAGGCAGGCGGATGACGAATACCGCGCCTCGCGGGGTATTGTCCCGGATCAGGGCATCGCCGCCGTGCAGGCGGGCGATAGTGCGGACGATGGAGAGACCCAGGCCGCTGCCGGGGCCGGTTTCGCGGCGGTAGAAGCGCTCGAACACGGCTTCCTTCTCCTCATCCGGCACACCGGGACCCTGGTCGGCCACGGTGATTTCCAGCATGGTGCCAACGCATTGCACACCCATGACGGGCGGTCCGCCCATGCTGCTGTGCCGGAGAGCATTGTCGATCAGGTTGTGCAGGGCAATCATCAGCAGTTCGTCGTCCAGGGCCATGAGTGGCAGCTCGGTGAAACCCTGCCGGATGATGGACGGGACATAGCGTTCCGCCACCCGTGCCATGACAGCATTGAGGTCGGTCTCCCGCCGGACCAGGCTGAACCGTAGTTCCCGCAGCCGGTCCTGGGCAATCAGGGTGTTGGCCAGATGCGTCAGGCGCCGGGCTGCCATCCCGATATTTTCAAGGCGTCCCGTGACAGCCGGCGGTATGCTGTCGGTCAATAGCTTCACGGAATCCAGCGAGGCTTGAATCATCGCAGCGGGAGTACGGAATTCATGGGAGGCCAGCGACAGCAACTGGCGCTGCTCGGCTTCGGCCAGGGATACGTCGGCCAGGGCCTCGCGCAACTTGCGGTCGTCTTCCTGCTTGGACAAGAGCAGGAAACCGAAACCGTTGATGGTGACGATGACGTAAGCAAAAACCCAAGGCACCGCATGGAGGACCTTGTAGCCGCCCACCGCGTGGTCATCGATTCCGACCAAATGAAGGATGCGCAGCATGAACAGCAGCCCCAGCAGGCCATTGGTGAATCCCATCATCCGGGCCAGCCGGCCGTGCCGGTCACTCAGCAGCAGAACAGCCGCCATCGCCACGAAATAAATGCCGTTCATCGCGGAAAAATAAATCAAGTCCAGGCGTCGCCCGACCTCGAAAACATGCAGACCCACTTGAGCGGTCATCGCCAGGATGGTTAATGAGATCAGGGGCCGACGCCAGCCTGTGAAGCTCAGCAAGCTGGCATAGGCAGCGAACTCCAGCGCCCAGGCCGGCGGCAACAGGATGTGGGAAAGCGTCATGGACAGCCAGGCCGGTATCACGGGCCGGAGCCAGATCAGCAGGAAAGAGATGCCGGCCATGGTCCGCGCCAGGCGCCAGATTGCCAGAGGCGGATAGGCACTTTGGGCGGAACGGGCATACACTGCGGCCAGGGCCGCGAAGGCCAGGTTGCCCAGCCCTGCCGCCAAGGCTAGAGTAAAGACATCGATCAACATCTGGTGCTCCAAGTGAGTCTGAAACCCATTTCCTACAACGTATCGATCGTCGAAGACGAACGCATATTGCGCGAGGAGCTGGCGTTCCAGCTTGACCATCATGGTTTCCGTGTTGAAGCCTTCGAAAGCGCGGCCCAGCTCTATCGGTATCTGGCTACCCGTCCGAAAACACTGGCCGTGCTGGATATCGGCTTGGATGGCGAGGATGGCCTGTCGATGTGCCGGTACCTGCGCGCGCATGATGTCGGCATGGGCATCGTGTTCGTAACAGCCCGCGCCTTGCGCTCCGAACGTCTGACCGGACTCGATGCCGGCGCGGACGCCTATCTGGCGAAACCCGTGGACGTTGATGAGTTGGTCCTGATCCTGCGCCGCTTGGGACAGCGCCTGAGCGCCGCTGAATCGGCAGATCGACCAACTACTGCGGACCTTGAGCGCGGGCCATGGCGTCTGGACAGCACATCAGGCATGCTGGTCACGCCAAATGACACCTGGATACGACTCTCAATTAAGTGAGTTCCAGCTTCTACGAGCACTTCTCGCACACCAAGGCGAGCCATGCGGGCATGCCGAACTCGCGGCCGCCTTGGGTCTAATGCCGGAGGAATACAACAAGCACCGAACCGAAGTGATGGTTAGCCGTCTGCGGGATCGGGTACATCGGCAAAGCGGCATGACATTGCCGATTCATGCCGAACGAAGCGTGGGTTACCGCCTACTGCCTTTTGTAACCCGGTTCTGCTCGCAAAACGAAGTGAGCTGAACTACCGCTAAGTTCCATAGCGCCTGCCCGCTATTTTCGGCCTATCGTGCCGTCCGGGCTACTTTTCCCCGCCCCCACCGCTGCGGATGAGTTCCTCGGCCGGAATTTCGACATCTAGCAAAACCTGCTCCAAGTCAAGCATGGCATCGGCCATATCATGCTTGAGTATGGCCTCGGCGTGGTGAAGCGCGAGTACCTGAAACCCTTTTTTCTTGATTCGCTCGAACATTCCCTCCCCTTCACGCTTTACCCATGACATGACGGGTCGTCTCAGGCGCGGATTGTACCCCTTACGGACGATGGCAACCGGGAGGAGCCGCCATCAGGGATGCGTATTGCCATCGATCTGAGCGAGAAGCAGCCATCCTCCTTGTCACACGCGCTGGCGCATGGGTGCGCTATCCAACCCGGCACAACACGCCGGACGCCCGCTGACAGGGAGCACGGCGCTAATGCTTCCTCAGCAATTCCTCGGCGTGGCGGTAGACCTGCTGGCGCTGCTGGGGTGGCAGTTTCTTGATCTTGTCGCGATTCTTGTACAGGTATTGGAGCCGTGCCTGCTCGGGCGTGAGCGGAGTTGGCGGCGGCGACGGTGGATGGACCGGGTGCGGCGGCGGGTAATAGCCGTAGGGGTGGTAGCCGTAGTACCCGCCCGGATAGCCATAGCGAGGCGGGTATCCGTAGCCGCCCGGATAGCCATAGCCACCGGGATACCCGTACCCGCCGCCGGGGGAATAGCCGTTGGTGCAGGCCGACATCGACATCATGGTGGCCAGGGCCAGCCGGCCCCATCCCGATCCCGGCCAGCCACGGAGCGGCCATGGTCGGCGGACCCGGCTCACAGAGGCAGGCTGCGCTTGTCGAGGCCGGACATGACGACCGACAGCACCGCCACGCCGACGTAAATCGCGTAGGTCAGATGCGGGTTCACCGGCGAGGCGAGGATGCCCAGCACGTAGACCAGCGGGGCCAGCAGTCGGCGACGCCGGACCTTGCGCAGGAAATCGGGCGCCTTGTCGCCGGCCGAGAGGCCGGCCTGCCGGGTCGCGTAGCCCCAGCAGGCGTTGAGCGACAGGATGATCAGCAACATGTTGAGCCCATAGACGATTTCCGCCACGGCATAGCGGTGGTGCTCGCCCAGCAGCGCGGCCGAAAAGGGCAACAGGCTGATCCAGAACAGGAACAGGATGTTCAGCCAGATGAACCGCAGGTCGGTATGGGCGACGTAGTGGGTCATCACATGCTGGGCCACCCAATAGCGTGCGGCGACGGCAAAGCTGATCGCGTAGCTGATCACCTTGGGCCAGAGCGCCAGCAAGGCGCCATGCAGTTCCCTGGCCGAGACGGCGCTCAGCACGTCGTCCTCGATCAGGTCCAGCACCAGGAGCGTCATGACAATGGCGAACACGCCATCGCTCAGCGACTGGAGTCGGCCCTTGTCGAATTTCAGGGTGGTCGCCGTCATCGCGGACTGCCGGGGTGCCCGCCTACCTGCTGCGCGGGTCCTGCGCGACAACCGGTCCGCCGATATAGCCGTCCCCATAGCCGAAATAGGGTCCATATCCGTAGGGCATGCCATACGGATGGGCGAAACCCCAGCCATCGTAGAAAACGGGCACCCGGGGTTGCGGTGGATCCTGCGGTTCGCCGGGTCCGTTGGCGTTGCGCAGCAGATCGGCATCAGTGTCGGTTTCCGCCCTGGCGCCGGCATCGATGTCCTGGGCGTCCGCGCTGTCGCCGTTGTCGCTCCACCAATCCGCCCACGCCATCGGGACGGCATGGCCCGCTGCCGCGAGCCACAGAATCAAGATCAGTCGTTTCATGCACAAACCCTCATCTGGCCCCGGCGACCCCGCGCCGCCGGGCAGCCCATCCTGACCAGGGCAACGGGTCTGCCGCAAGACCAGCCACGCCCCTCCGCTCAGGATCGCCATTCTACTGGCAAAAAGTCCGGCGCCAGGTTGCCTGGCGGCACATCCAGCCCGTGAGCAACATCATCTTCCTCCAGATAGAATAGAAGCCTTATAAACACTTCTATCCATGAGCATCAAGACGGCCCCTTCCCCGAGGCACAACGCTCCGCCCGTCGCCACCGACATGGCCGAGCCCGGACGACGCGGGATCCGCTCGCTGCTGCTGCCCCTGTCCGTGCTCGCAATCTCCCTGACTGCAACCTATGGCGCCTGGCGCACCGAACAGAAGGCATCCCGCCAGGAACTCCTGCTCAATTTCGATTTGCGGGTGCGGGAAACCGTCGACCGGGTGCAGCATACGCTGTGGGCTTACGAACAGGTGCTGTACGGCACGCGGGGGCTGTTCGCCAGCAGCCAGCACGTCAGCCAGGAGGAATTCGGTACCTATTTCCGGGAGCTGACCATCAACCAGCGCTATCCGGGCATCCAGGGCATCGGCTTTGCGCCGCTCGTGCCGCACGCGCAGCGCAGCCGCCATATCGCCGAGATGCGCCGGCAGGGTTGCCCGGACTATACGGTCCGGCCGGATGGCGAGCGCGAGCGGTATGCCCCCATCGTCTACCTCGAATCCTTCAAGGCGCCGATCAGCTGCGCCCTGGGCTTCGACATGCTCGCCGAAGCGGAACGCCGTGCCGCCATGGAGCGCGCCCGCGACACCGATGCCGCGAGCATCACCGCCCGGATTCGCCTGGTCGAGAATGGCTCCCCCGAAGATCCGGCCGGCTTCGTGCTCTACCTTCCGCTCTATGAGCCCGGCCAACCGCACGACAGCCTGGAAAGCCGCCGTGCCCACATCACCGGCTGGATCTATGCCCGCATTCTCGCCCGGGACCTGATGGTCAATCTGGTCAGCCACCTGGGAACCGACCTTGACATCGCCGTCCACGATGGCGGCAGCGCGACCACCGACAACCTGATCTACGACAGCGGCAACCCTGCCCTGGCGCCAACCACCCTGGAGGACCGCCTGACCATGACCGTCGCCGGCCGCCCCTGGACCCTGGTCCTGCGCAGCCAGCCGACGCTCGAAAGTCGACTGGCCAGGGACTATGCCAATTACATAGCCGTGACCGGCACGCTCCTCAGCCTGCTGCTGTCGCTGCTGACCTGGACGCTGCACAGCGGACGTCTGCGGGCGCTGGCACTGGCCCGGCGGATGACGCGGGAGCTGTCGGAAAGCGAGCGGCGTTTCCGGACGATGGCCGACGCGGCACCGACGCTGATCTGGCTGTCCGGCGAGGACAAGGGCTGCGACTGGTTCAACCAGACCTGGCTGAGCTTCACCGGACGCAGCCTGGCGGAGGAGTCGGGCAACGGCTGGGCGGAGGGTGTGCATCCCGAGGATTACCCGCGCTGTCTCGACATCTACACCTCGCATTTCGACCGCCGCGAACCCTTCGCGATGGAATATCGCCTGCGACGCCACGACGGGGAATACCGCTGGCTACTCGACAACGGCGTCCCGCGGCTGGATGAAAACGGCCGATTCTGCGGCTACATCGGCTCCTGCATCGATATCACACCGCAAAAGCAGGCCGAGGCGGCGACCTTCTCGGACAAGCAGTTCATCCAGGCGACCCTGGATGGCCTGACCGCCCAGATTTGCGTGCTCGACGAGCGCGGCGGGATTGTCCTGGCCAACCAGGCCTGGAAGGATTTCCGTCTGCTACACCAGGGCGGCGCCGCACCGATCGATGAGGGTCCCGGCTATCGGGCTGCCTGCGCGATACTCGCCGATAGCGCGCTGGACACCCCGGATGCGGACGCCATCGGGAACGCCTTGAGGGATATCCTGGCCGGCCGCCAGGATCGCTTCGAAATGGAGTATCGCTGCCGGCTGCCCGGCCAGGCACGCTGGTTCGTGGTCCGCCTGTCGAAAATGCAGCATGGTGGCCAGGTGCGCGTGATCGCCTCGCACCAGGACATCACTCGCCGCAAGGCCATGGAGGAAGCCCTGCGCCAGAGCGAGGAACGCTGGAAATTCGCCCTGGAAGGCGCCGGTGAAGGCGTCTGGGACTGGGACATCGTCGAGGACATCATCTCGTACTCTCCGTCCACGGTGGAAATCCTGGGTTGCGAAGGCGTCGAGATCGGTGACAGCTACGAGGACTGGATCAGGCTCGTACATCCGGACGATGCGGCCACCCTGCGGGACAGGCTACGTGCCTGCCTGGATGGCGAAACCGAGCGCTATGAATGCGAATACCGGGTCTTGTGCGAGAACGGCGCTTGCCGATGGATACAATCGCGCGGCAAGATCATCCAGCGCGACGAGGCCGGCGCGCCGCTGCGAATGGTCGGCACCCGATCCGACATCACCGAGCGCAAGCGGGCCGACGAGCGCGCCTACCTGCTGCTGGCGGCGCTGGAAGTCGTCGACCAGGGGGTGGTGCTGACCGACACGGACGCCCGTATCCAGTGGGCGAACCCGGCCTTCGAGGCTCTGACGGGCTACAGCCCGGCGGAGGCTCTGGGCCGCAAACCGTCCGACCTGGTCAAGTCGGGACTGCAGGACCGGGCCTTCTACCGATCGATGTGGGACACCATCGAGGCCGGCCAGTCCTGGCGTGGCGAAGTGATCAACCGCTGCAAGGACGGCAACCTATACCATGAGGACCTCAGCATCGCGCCGGTGAAGAGTGCCGCAGGCACCATCACCCATTTCATCGGCATCAAGCGCGACGTCACCGAGCGCAAGCGCATGGAGGCGGAATTGCGGCAGCTGGCCACCACGGATTTCCTGACCGGGATCCCCAACCGGCGCCATTTCATCGGCCGGGCGGAGAACGAGATGGCACGCCTGCAACGCTTCGGGCAGCTGCGCGTGTCCCTGCTGATGCTGGATCTGGATTACTTCAAGCGCATCAACGACAGCTTCGGCCATGCCATCGGCGACGCCGTGCTCAAGCACATTACCCAGCTGATCCGTCAGGGTCTGCGCAAGACCGACACGCTCGGCCGCCTGGGCGGGGAGGAATTCGCCGTGCTGCTGGTCGGCGCCGACCTCCGCGCCGCCGGAGCCTACGCCAACCGCCTGCGCCGGCGCATCGCCGAAACGCCGCTGCAATGGGACGGACAGACAATTGCCGTCACCGCCAGCATCGGCGTGACCGAAATGATGCCTCACGACGCCAGCACCGACGCGGCACTGGCGCGTGCCGACGAGGCGCTCTACCGGGCCAAGACAGGTGGCCGCAATCGGGTGGAAGTCAACGAGGCACCCGGGCCGTCGCCGACAGCGCCAGCCGAGTCCCTGTCGGCCTAGCCGGGCGGAACCTGGACGCTGGCAGGGGAAGCCGGCCGGTCAATCGCCCGCTCACCGCGGGGGAACCCTCCAGGCCTTCAACAGCTCGGCAAACCGTGCTGCGGGCACCGGCCTCGAATACAGGAAACCCTGCGCCATGTCGCAGCGCAGCTGCCGCAGCATGGCGGCCGCCGCCTCGGTCTCGACGCCCTCGGCGATCAGCCGCAGACCGAGACCGTGGGCCATGTCGGCAATGGCGCGAACAATGGCGAGATCTTCCGTATCCTCGGGCAAGCGCTGGATGAAGGAACGGTCGATCTTGAGATGGTCGACGTGGAACCGGCGCAGATAGGCGAGACTGGAATAACCGGTGCCGAAATCGTCGATGGACAGGGCCACGCCCAGGGCTTTGAGGGCATGAATGGTCTCGGTCACCTGCTCATCGTCGTTGATCAGCACCGACTCGGTAAATTCCAGCTCGAGCCGCTCGGGCGGAAGTCCGGCCTGTCGCAGGGCCCGCTGCACCGTCTGCTCCAGATTGCCGCGATGAAACTGGACTGCCGAAAGGTTGACGGCCACCATCAGGCCGGGCGAGAGCTCGCGGTTCCAGTCGGCGGCATCGCGGCAGGCCTGCTGCAACACCCATTCGCCCAGCGGCACGATCAGGCCGCTGGCCTCCGCCACCGGGATAAACAGCTGCGGCGAAACCAGCGCCTCTCCCGGGGGCAACCAGCGCAACAGGGCCTCGGCGCCGACGATATGGCCGCCGGACAGGTCGATCTGCGGCTGGTAGTGAAGCTGGAACTCGCCCCGCTCCAGCGCCCCCCGCAGCTTGTTACGAATTGTCAGCTGCTCGATGGCGCCGGCATCCATGCTGTCAGCGAAAAACCGGTAGGTATTGCGCCCGGCTTTCTTGGCCCTGAGCATGGCCGAGTCGACATGCTTGACCAGGGCAATGAAATCCCGGCCATCGCCGGGCAACAGGGCGATACCGAGGGAGGCCGACAGGTCGACCTCGTTCCCGTCAATAGGGTAGATGCCGTTGACACGCTCCAGCAGCGACTCCGCGATGGCGGCCAGACCTTTGCGGTCCACGGCCGACTGGATCAGGAGCATGAATTCGTCGCCATCATGCCGGGCGACGATATCCGGTGGCTTCAGGCTGCTCCTGAGACGCTGGGCCACGGCCTGCAGCACCTGATCGCCGCCGAGATGGCCGAGGAAATCGTTGACCGACTTGAACTCGTCGAGGTTGAGCAGCATCAGGGCCAGCCCCCCCGACTCCCGCTCGGCGATGGCCTTCGCCTTGTCGAAGCACTCGCGGAACAGCACCCGGTTGGGCAGTTCGGTCAGCTGGTCATGGTAGGCCAGGAACTGGATGCGGGCCTCGTCCCGCTTGCGCTCGGTGATGTCGGAACTGATGCCGATGTAGTGGGTGATGTCGCCGGCCTCGTTATGGACGGCGGTGATGCTCAGCCACTCGGGATAGATCTCGCCATTGCGCCGCCGGTTCAGTATCTCGCCCTGCCATTGGCCGGATTCCGCAATGGTGCGCCACATCGCCTGGTAGAAGCCCTTGTCCAGGTGTCCCGAACGCCTCACCCGCGGGGTGCGGCCTATCACCTCGTCCGGCGCGTAACCAGTGATCTCGGTGAAACTGCGATTGACGGACAGGATCCGCTGCCGGGCGTCGGTGATGATAATGGCTTCGGCGCTGTTCTCGAACACCTTGGCCGAGAGCAGCAGCTGCTGCTGGTTTTCCAGCAGGTGCCGGGTGCGTTCCTCGACCCGCTGCTCCAGCTCGCCGACCAGCTGGCTTAGTTGCCGGTTGGCCTCCGCCAGCTTCCCGGCATTGTCGCGATTCTCGAGGATGGTGGCCAGCATGTGACCGATGTTGATGAGGAACGACCGGTAGTGGGCATAGGCGGCCGGATCATCGATGCGCAGCTGTAACTCTCCGAAGCAGACCCGCGGCGTCCGCATGGGGATCGACTCGATCAGCGCCCCGTCCATGGGGGTAGTGCCCGCTGCTCCCTCGCCGGCCTGGTCTGCCATCATCAAACGCATGCCGGCGACACCGGGCACCTCCCGCAGCGACTGTTCGAGAAATTCCGCCATCTCCTTCCGGCTGGGCAGGATATCCAGGCATTGCAGGGCAACCAGCAGGCGGCCCAGCACCTCGCTGCGCGGGTGCTTGCCGCTGTCGCGGTTCATGCGTGGAGATGCCGTCCGGCGAGAAAGACCTCGGGCTCGATGTAGTAGGGATTGCGGACTACCTGGCCGTGCACGATCATCATCGGATGCACGCTGAGGATGCCGTAGAGGGTGGCACCGTCGAACAGGCGGGCGTCGTACTGGCAGATGATGGTACTCGGCACCTCGCGCAGCAAGAGATTGATCCGCGCCTCGTATTCGACCAGATCCTCGGAACCGGGATAGCCCTTGAGGGCCCACGACATTTCCCCGGTCAGGCGGGAGCCCGCATAGCCATCGCGTTGGCTGCGGTGATAGCAGCCGGCCAGGGTATCGATCATCCGCTGGACCTTGAAACAGCCGTCCGGGCAATAGACCTTGCCGGCATCCTCGAACACGTATTGCTGCCCCTCGAGTTCGTCCGGCAGCTCCGCGCCGAGCTCGCGCATCACCTGCTTGAGTTCCTCCGGTGGCAGCGTATCGACGAAATAGCTGACCTGCTCGTGGTCGGCGAGACCGGTCCGGGTGAACTGTGCCAGCACCCGGCGCCGCTCGTCATCGTCATTGAAGATGAAGCACATGTGGGTGTTGGCCGGATACGGCGTCGCGTCGAAACCCAGGTTCACCATCCGTGCAGAGTCGTGCATTGCCTTACCTCAGCTTGTGTTCCTTGCAGGTACCTGAGCCAGCCCGGCATGCCTCATCATCCATGCGCATAAGCGGCTATTCGATAGTTAATCGCCAGAGGCGGCACGCCGTCAAGAGGCGATGGCCCCGCCCCCGCCAGACCCGCTGTCTCACGCACCGCAGCACTTCTTGTATTTCTGGCCGCTGTTGCAAGGACAGGGGGCATTTTTCAATGGCTTGCCCTGATGGGCGATCTTGCCGTGAAAGGGGAACGTCGCATCCAGGTAGAACCAGCGGCCATCGTGGCGGGTGAAGCGGCTGACCTCGTGAAACAGATAGGTATCCTCGCCCAGTTCGTAACGGGCCTTGAATTCCACCACGCCGCGCTCGTCCTGTTCGCCGCCACCGAGGGTAGCCACGATCTCGAGGCTCGACCAGACACGCTGATCCCGGTCGAAATTCAGCTGCCTGGGCCGCTTGACCGGATCCCAGGTCTGCCGGACATAGTCCGCGTCGCGCCGCTGGAAGGCGCAGAAACGCGAGCGCATCAGTGTCTCCGCGGTCGGCGGGATGGCCTCGCCGGCCAGATAGGGACCGCAGCACTGGTCGAAGGGCCGGCCGGGGTAACAGGGGCAGGAATTCGGTGACGCCATGGGGCAATCGATCGTCGGTGCAGAAAAAGGGCGCATGGTATCACCCTCTGCCGGCAACACCGGACCTGACCCGGGCGCGCGCGCCACCCGATCTGCCCGCCGAACACCGCGCCGATAGCCGATCGAGCCCGGGTCGCCAGGTTCAGTACCGGCGGGTCCCCGCGGGCTCCAGATAGCCGCCGAGGGTGATCGCCAGTTCTTCCGTCAGCGGGCTGACCGGGCCGCAGGCAATCAGCACCAGCCGACCGTGGCCATCGGTGGCCACTCGGGGTGGCAGCGTCACAGGCGGGTACAGCCGGCCGGCCGCGCCATGCACCGCCACCGGTTCGAGCCGGTCGGGCAGATGGGCCACCCCCTTTACCCGTACCAGATCGGGATGGCGGGCCAGCAGGCTTTCCAGGGCCTCCTGCAAGCGCGGCCAGGGAACGGCCCGGAGGTACAGAGATACGCTGCGAAAGCCATGGTCGGACGGTTCGATGCCACTCGGCACCCGGCGGTAGGCGATCGCCCGCGGCAGGACGGCGGGGTCAAGGTCACCCTGTACCGCATGCAACCTTGCGGCCGCCGGAGCCAGCTCGGCCAGCCGGGCATCCACGCGGGCGATCGTCGCGGCATCGGCCAAATCGGTCTGGGTCAGCACCACGGTATCGGCCCAGGCCACCTGGGCCTGGGCTTCCGAAAAGCGGGCGAACTGTTGCTCCGCCGAGGGCGCCGCCACCGTGGCAACGACGCCATCGAGCCGGCAGCGGGCGGCCAGCCAGCGTTCCCGCAGCAGGGTGTCCAAGACCGGCTCGGGGCTGGCGATACCGCTGGTTTCGATGATGACGCGGGCAAATTCCGGCGCACCGGGCTTACCCCAGATCAGGCGTATGTTCTTCAGCACTGGCGCCAACGCCCCTCGCACCTGACAACACAGGCAACCGCCGGAAAGCGTCATCAGGGGCAGCCCTTCCTGCTCGATCAGTTGCTGGTCCACCGGCGCCGCGCCAAACTCGTTGATCAGCACAGCCGCGCGCGGCCCCTGCCGTAGCAGCCGGTTGAGCAAGGTGGTCTTGCCGCTGCCGAGAAAACCCGTGAGCACCAGGACGGGTAGGCGCTCGGGATTCTTCAGGTTACCCGAGGATGAAATCACGTCATGGCTCATGTCCAGCCCCGCTGGGTGGGTCGAGGCATCGCTTCCGGGCGATTGCCTCGCATGGTGTTACAGAAGCAATTGGATTGACCGGCATGACGAGCGAGCGGGTCGGGTTTGCTCGACCATTCGTAACAGGGCGCCACCATCGCCGCCGAGGCACGGTTCCTTGAGGCGCTGAATATGCCCCGATGTTTCCTCCCCCCTTGTGCCAGAAGCAGCACAAGGATCGTGAGCCGTCGTCAGACACGCCCGCTGGTCAGGGTTTCGGTCAAGACGGCCCGCGCCATCCCGGTGCCGCATTGATGAATGACGGCAGACTGCCGACACCTCCGAAGATTAGTGCTCTCACTAAATGTCGAGTGCTCAACAGAAGACGGGAGACAGAGGTGCACGCTGGCGCCGGCGTGACAGCCACACCGGCGGCCAGGGCGTATCGGCCGGCTTCGGCGGAAGCGGCGGGCCCATCCTCAGCTGTCGGCGATCGGCCAGGCTGGGAAGGCATCCGGATAGCGCCGCCAGGCGTCGGGGCCCGCGGCCAGTTCCACGTCGGTCAGGAGGTAATCATCCAGTTCGGCACGGAGCCGGGCCTCGTCCACGTTCTGACCGATGAACACCAGTTCCTGCCGCCGGTCGCCATAGGGTTCGGCCCAGTCTTGCAGGACCTCGGCGCGGATCGCGGCATCCTCCGGCCAGTGCTCGCGGGGCACCGCCGCCAGCCAGCGGCCGGCCGCTGCGTGGTGCATGATGCCGCCGGCCTGCGACCAGGTACCGGCGTGGTCATGCCGCGAGGCCAGCCAGAAGAAGCCCTTGGAACGCAGCAGGGCGCCGTTGTCCCACTCACCCTCGTACAGGAAGCGGTGGAACCGCTCGGGATGGAAAGGACGCCGCGCCCGGTAGGCAAAACTGGCGATGCCGTATTCCTCGGTCTCCGGAGTATGCTCGCCGCGAAACACCTTGAGCCAGCCGGGAGCGTGTTCAGCCTGGGCGAAATCGAAGCGACTGGTGTTCAGTACCCGCTCCAGCGGCACCTGGCCCATCACCATGGGCAGGATGTCGGTGTCGGGGTTCAGCTGGTGGAGGATGGCGACAAGATTGCACAGTTCCTCGCCGCTAACCAGGTCCGCCTTGCTGATCAGGATGACGTTGGCGAATTCCACCTGATCGACCAGCAGGTCGGCGATGTTGCGCTCGTCGTTCTCATTCACGCTCTGCCCGGCATCCCGCATATCTTGCGCCCCCAGGTAATCCCTCAGGAAGTTGACCGCATCCACCACCGTGACCAGGGTATCCAGCCGCGCCAGGTCGAGGAGACTCACGCCGTCTTCATCGCGGAAGGTGAAGGTCTCGGCGATCGGCAGGCGTGATTCGGCAGGCAGGGGCTGGAGTGGGGGCATGGCGCTGCTCAATAGCTGATCTGGAAGCCGAGCTGCACGCCGCGACCCGGTTCGGGGGCGAAGTTCTTGAGATAGGAAGTCGAGTTGCGGATATCCTGATCCAGAAGGTTGTTGCCCTTCAGGTAGAACAGCAGCTGGCTGTCGGCAAAGGACTTGGCCTCGTAGGTCACGCCAACGTTCATCAGTACCCAGCCCGGGGTATCGGTCTCGTTCTCGCCCGGGTATTCCTGTGGCTCGCCGCGGGTCACGCGGAAGTAGGTCGACCACTTGTCGCGGGCGTAATCCAGCTGGGCACCGAAACGCAGCGGCGGCATGCGCGGGACATTGCCGTTGCCGGCGTTGACCAGCTGGCCACGCGTGTAGTCGCCGAACAGGGTCAGGTCGAGCAGGCCGTAGCCGTTCTCCATCAGCGGGAACATGACGTTGGCCTCGAACCCCTTGAATACAGCGTTGGCCTGCTCGATCTGCAGGATCGGCAGTTCGCCGCCATGATCATGCCCGGCATCGCCCTCCCCCGGACCATGGACGCCCGCCTCGTGCCCGTAGACCTCGCCGGTGTACTGGGCGTAGATGTAATCGTTGACCCAGTTGTTGAACAGGTTGAGTTCCGCATTCATCCAGTCCTGCTTGAAGGTGTAGCCCAGCTCCAGGTTGAAGGAGGTCTCCATGCCAAGATCGGGATTGCCGATCTCGAAGGCGCGGGTGGCGTGGTGCACGCCGTTGACATAGAGCTCCTGCGCCTGCGGTCCACGCTGGGACTCGGTGAAGGCCAGGCTCAGGTTATTGGCGGAATCGACCTTCCACAGCCCCGACACGGACCCGCTGACCGGCAGGAAGCTGCGCGCCACATAGCCGCTGGACGCTTCGGGCGTGACGCTCTGCGGTTCGATGCGGAAACCGAAATCGTAGGTCAGCGGGTCGGTTTCCAGGGTTTCCACGGCGAACACGCCATAGTTGGCGATCTCGGTCCTGGGAAGCGTCGCCTCCTCGCCGATCGCCTGGGTCACGCCATTGACGGACTGAAAGCCCCACTGGCCCTTGAAGGGACCCAATGGCTTGTGATTAAGCTCGACGCGGCCCTCGTAGGAATCACTGGTCCAGGTGGTGCCGACCTCGCCGCCTTCGTATTCGATGTGCTTGTAATCGGTGTAGCCGAACTTGACCTTGAGCTTGTCGGCAAATTCGAACGGCTTGTCGATGCCGCCACGAAAATCGTACTTGGTCTGCCAGAGATTGATGCGGATGTTGGGCTCATCCGGCACGCCCACGGGCGGGATGCCGTAATTGTTCTCCAGATAGTTGATGGCGACGCCGGCATAACCGGGATCGCCGACCCAGGAAGCGCCGACGGTGCCGCCCTTGGCGCGGGCGTTGGTGTTGGCCACGTAACCCTCGCTGTTCTGCAGGTAAGGCTCCTCCGCCAAGGCGGGATCGTAGGCGCGGGCCGCGTTCTCGTCGATCGCCTGGCCACCGATGATCTCGTTGCCGCTGTTGCGGTAGAAGCCGTCCAGGTGATAGGCGAATTCGGTTTCGCCGCCTTCGAGCTTCAGCGAACTGGAGGTTTCGTCCAGTGCCGAGTTGTAGATCTGGTTGAAGGCCCCCCCCAGGGGCTTCTCGGCTTTCTTGTCCGGCACCCGGTTGTCGATGACATTGACGACGCCGCCGATGGCCCCGCTGCCATAGAGCAAGGTCGAGGGGCCGCGCAGGATCTCGATGCGCTCCGCCTGCGAGGGCTCGATACTGTTGGCATGGTCGGGGCTGATGTTGGAGACGTCGTTGTTGCCAATGCCGTTTTCCATGATCCGCACGCGCGGCCCCGTCAGGCCGCGGATCACTGGCTGGCCGACGCCCGGACCGAAGGACTGGTTGTTGATGCCGGGCTGCTGGCTCAGGGTCGCACCAATGGTCGGCCCCATCTGCTGGCGGAGTTCGGCATCCTGGACCACCGTCACCGGCCGCGCCAGGCTGCCGATGGTGCGCTCCAGCGGCTCGCTTTCGACGACCACCTCCTCAAGCTGGTGGACCTCGCCGGTTCCACTCGCGGGCTTGTCGGCAGCGTCGCCGTCGGTAGCCTCGCCGGAGGTGGACTCGGTCGATTCCGGCAGCGCATCGGTGCTCACCGGTGCGGCCACGTCCGCGCCGGCCAGGGTGGAAACACTCAACAGACAGAGGCAAGGGATGAGTTTGCGCATGCGTGGACAGGAGGATGGGAGGCATCGCTTAGTGATGTTACAGTATCACATAAAGAACCCGCTCCCTTCCAGCCCCTCGCGCGTGGGCCGGGGCCGCGCCGCCTGCGAACGGGGAAAACCCGCCTTTATGCTAGGATAGCCGCATGAAAGACCTGAGGTTCATGGCATGTTGCTGAGATTTTTCCTGGCATTCTGGCTGCTCGCCCTGATGCCGCTGGCGGCGCGATCGGACGACGCGACAGAGGCCAAGAAGACCGTCGACCGGCTGAACGGCGCCCTCGTCGAGGCCATGAAGGGCGGCACCAAGATGGGGTACAACGGCCGCTACAAGAAGCTGGAACCGGTCATCCGGGAAACCTTCGAGTTCGAGGCGGTTTCCCAGATTGCCCTGGGAGCGCACTGGAAAAAGCTCCAGGACGACCAGAAGCTGGCTTTCATGAACAAGCTGCGGGATCTGAGCATCGCCACCTACGCAGCGCAGTTCAAGGAATACGGCGGTGAATCGTTCCAGTTCGACTCCAGCCAGGACATCAAGAACGGCCGGCTGCTGCTGCGCTACAACTTGGTTGCGCCAAACGAAAAACCGATCAAGTTCGAATACTTCGTCGGCCAGTTCAACGGCCAGTGGCACATCATCAACATCGTGGTGGACGGCATCAGCGATCTCGCGCTGAAGAAGGCGCAGTACACCAGCGTCATCGACCGCGAAGGTTTCAACGCCCTGCTCAACAAGCTGGGGCAGAAAATTTCCGATTACGCCAAAAACAATGCCTGACACAGCCGTGCCCAGCCCATGAAAAAAGCGCCGTCAGGGCGCTTTTTTCATGGGCGTCGATGGCTACCGGTCACGCCTTGGGCTGCACGGTGAAATTCACGGACACGGCGGCTGTGCAGCGTGCAATTCTCGGGCAATGACGCTCTCCAGGCGGAATTCACACGGCTAAAGCAACATCCATCCGGCAGCTCTCTTAGCGTTGCCTGTGAGGAGCCTAAATTGGCCACATATAAAAACCATCTTGAACCTGCGGCGCCAAGGAAGCGCTGAACACATCCGCAGGCAATGCAATTGCATTGACCAAAGCAAGGCGATTGCATTGCCCCGCAAGGCGTTCATTCTGTTGACTGGAAAACACCATGCCCGCCACCCTCGAAGTCGAATCCACATTGACCGACCGCTACCAGACGACGGTGCCGGAAACCGTGCGTCGCGCCCTTCGGCTCGGCAAACGCAACAAAATCCACTACACCATCCGCCCCAACGGCGAGGTGGTACTGACTCGCGTCGAACCTTCCGAGGGCGACGACCCGGTGCTTGGACGGTTCCTGGGCTTCCTCGCCCGCGATATCGCCAGCCACCCCGAACGCTTGCAGGCCATGGATGCTGACTTTGTCCAACGGCTCCAGTCGCTGGTCGGCGGCGTCGAAGCCGATCTCGATGCCACCCTCTCGGCAGATGATGAATGAGCCCGGGCAAGCCCCCACCCCTCTGGTCATTCGCGGCTGGACGGTCTTCGCTCACCCGTTGTTCCTCGCGCAGATCGGGGCGCTGGCACGGCAGGTCGAGATATCAAGGCAAAAGGATCCGGTCGGGTACGTGAGGAAAAACGCCAGCAAGCAGCTGGCGGCCATCACGAAGCTGGCCTTCGATATCATCCCGCAAGATCCGACCCGACCGGAGTACCGCCAAGGCGGCACCCTTGGTAACGATCACAAGCACTGGTTCCGGGCGAAGTTTCTCCAACAGCACCGGCTTTTTTTCGCTACCACGGGCCAGGCAAGGTGATCGTGTTCGCTTGGGTCAACGACGAGGACACCAAGTGCGCCTATGAGAACAACAACGACGCCTACCGAGTGTTCCGCCGGATGACTGGAACCAGTTGCTGGCCGAGGCCCGGCCTGAGGGACAACGGCTGCGATGGTTCGCTGCGGCCATCAATCCACAAGACTTGCTCCACCTCACATAAGGCGATGCCTCGGCCCTTGCTCAGGCAGAGCGCCAACGCGCAGGCCATCAGGCGAGCGACGGGCGCCGCTTTGACACTGGGCGGGCATTCGGTCCGACACCCAAGCGCCTCATGCGCCGTGCGCTTCCCGACAGGCGTTCAGTCTCGCAGACAAAACCGCTCGATCAGCCGGGTGCACAGGTCGATTGCCGGCGGGATGTGCGCCAGGGGCAGATACTCGTCCGGTTGATGTGCCTGCTCGATGTAACCCGGACCCATGACGATGGTGTCCAGCCCCAACTCACCGAGGAAGGGCGCCTCGGTGCCGAAAGCGACCGCGCCGGCGGGGTGACTGCTGAGGGCCTCGCAGGTACGGGTCAATTCGGCATCGGCCGGATTCTCGAAGGGCGGGACACCGGCGAACAGCGGCCGGACCTCCAGGCGCAGCCCCGGGAAGGCAGCCAGAGTGGCGGCGAGGCGGGTTTCGAGGGTCTCGCGCAGCGCCGGCAGTGACATGCCCGGCAGGGGCCGGATGTCGATCAGCAGCTCGCAGGCACCGCAGATGCGGTTGGGATTGTCGCCCCCGTGAATGGCGCCCAGGTTGAGGGTGGGATGATCGACCGCGAAGGCGGGGTTGCGATGCCGCTCGCGCAATTCCCGCTGCCAGGCCAGCAGCTCGCCCATGACGGCATGCATGCCGACCAGGGCGTTGGCCCCCAGCGACGGGTCGCTGGAATGGCCGGCGCGACCCAGCACCCGGATCGACTCCATCATCACGCCCTTGTGCAGGCGGATGGGCTTCAGGCCGGTCGGCTCGCCGATGACGGCCTGGCGGCCCAGGCGCCGGTTCCGGGCCAGCAACTGGCGGGCGCCGGACATCGAGCTCTCCTCGTCTGCCGTACCCAGCAGCACCAGCGGACGTTGCAGATCCCGTGCCTCGAATGCGGACGCAGCCCACAGCGCCAGGGCCAGGAACGACTTCATGTCCGCGGTGCCGAGGCCATAAATCCGCCCATCGCGCTCGGTGGCCGTGAACGGGTCGCTGGCCCACAGCTCCGGGTTGCAGGGCACGGTGTCGGTGTGGCCGGACAACACCAATCCGCCGGGGATATCGGCGGATGACGAAGCGCCCAGCGTTGCGATCAGATTGGCCTTGCCCGGGCTGACCGGATCGATCTCCACCCGGAAGCCCAGGCCTTCGGCCCATTCCGCCAGCCGGTGGATGACGCCCAGATTGCCCTGGTCGTGGCGCGGGTCGGCGCTGCTGACCGAGGGTTCGCCGATCAGCGCGGCGATCATCCCGGGGATGGGCGGCAGGCACCGGGCCATGGCCGGATGCCTCAGAAATCGCCGAGGTGCTTGTCGGTCACCGCGCCCTCCGAGGCCGAGGCCGCCAGCCTGGCGAACTTGGCCAGCACGCCGCGGGTGTAGCGCGGCGCCGGGCGCTGCCAGGCGGCGAGGCGCCGGGCGATTTCCGCCTCGTCGACATGCAGGGTGATGGCGGCCTGCTCGGCGTCGATGGTGATGCCGTCGCCATCCTGGACGATCGCCAGCGGTCCGCCGGTGTAGGCTTCCGGCGTAATGTGGCCGACCACGAAGCCGTGCGTGCCACCGGAGAAACGCCCGTCGGTGATGAGGGCGACATCCTTGGCCAGGCCCTTGCCCATGACGGCGGACGTCGGCGACAGCATCTCGCGCATGCCGGGGCCACCCTTGGGGCCTTCGTAGCGGATGACGATGACATCGCCCTTCACCACCGTACCGTCGAGAATGGCCTTCAGCGCCAGCTCCTCGCAGTCGAACACCCGCGCCTGACCGGTGAAGCTCAGGCCTTCCTTGCCGGTGATCTTGGCCACGGCGCCCTGCGGCGCCAGGTTGCCGTAGAGGATGACCAGATGGCTGTCCTTCTTGATCGGCCTGTCCAGCGGCCGGATCATGTCCTGCCCCTCGGGGTAGGCGGGTGCATCGGCCAGGTTCTCGGCCAGGGTCTTGCCGGTCACGGTCAGGCAGTCGCCGTGCAGCAGGCCCGCGTCCAGCAGGGTCTTCATCAAGGGCTGGATGCCGCCGATCTCGACCAGCTCGGCCATGGCGTACTGGCCGCTGGGCTTGAGGTCGGCCAGCATCGGCACGCGCTGGCCGATGCGGGTGAAATCATCCAGCGACAGATCCACACCGCAGGCATCGGCCATGGCCAGCAGATGCAGCACTGCGTTGGTGGAGCCGCCGAGGGCAATGACCACCGTGATGGCGTTCTCGAATGCCTTGCGGGTCATGATATCCAGGGGGCGGATACCCAATTCCAGAAGCTTCACCACCTGCGCGCCGGCACGCTCGCAGTCGCGCTGCTTGTCAGTGGAGATGGCCGCCTGCGCCGAACTGCCCGGCAGGCTCATGCCCAAGGCCTCGATGGCCGAAGCCATGGTGTTGGCGGTGTACATGCCGCCGCAGGAGCCCGGGCCCGGAATGGCCTTGGCCTCGATGGCCTTGAGTTCGGCGTCGTCGATGCGATCGTTGGCGCGGGCGCCCACGGCCTCGAACACCGAGACGATATCCAGCTTCTTCTCGCCGTGGCAGCCGGTCAGGATGGTGCCACCGTAGACGAAGATCGCCGGGCGGTTGAGGCGGGCGATGCCGATCATGCAGCCGGGCATGTTCTTGTCGCAGCCGCCGATGGCGACCAGGCCGTCGAAGCCCTGGCAACCGACCACCGTCTCGATGGAATCGGCGATCACCTCGCGCGACACCAGCGAGTATTTCATGCCCTCGGTGCCCATCGAAATGCCGTCGGAAATCGTGATGGTGCCGAATACCACTGCCTTGCCACCGTTCCCGTCCACCCCGCGCGCGGCGTCGTCGGCCAGCTTGTTGATGTGCATGTTGCAGGGCGTCACCATGTTCCAGGTGGAGGCGATGCCGATCTGGGGCTTCTGGAAATCGGCGTCGGTGAAGCCCACGGCGTGCAGCATGGCGCGGCTGGGCGCGCGCTCCATGCCGTCGACGACCTGGGAGGAGAAGTGGCGGGTCTTGTCTTCGTGATTGCTCATAGGGCCAGGGCCATCCGGGTGGTTGCAGGTAAGGTGAACGGGAAAGGGTTGCGCGGGTGGGTCAGAAGGAACTCCAGTGGCTGCGCCGGCGGAAGCTCAGGCGCGGCAGCAGCAGGCCGATCAGGATGCCGGCAAGCAGCACGGCGGCACCGACCAGGAACCAGGCCTGTTTCTGGTCCTCGTTGAGGGCATGCTTGTCGCGCTGCGCGGTTTCCAGCTCGCGGCGCAGGGAAATCACGCTCTGTTGCAGCTGGTCGCGCTCGGCCTGGATGCGCAGGATATCCGCCGAAGCCTGGCGCACGGCAATCAGCTCGGTCTGCAGGCGGCCGATTTCCGCCTGTAGCTGCTGGGGCGTCTGCGTCGTCTCCGCCGCCTCGGGCAGCGCCGCGGCCGACGACGGTGCGACGGCCGGCGCCTCGCGGGTCAGCGCCCGGGAAGGCAGCCAGCCGATTTCGCCGCCCGGCAGTTGCACGCGGGAATAGCCCAGCCTGGCGTTCTGCCTGAGGATCTTGAGAGGCGAGCCGGGCTCAAGCGTGGCGAGCGTCTTGTCCTTCCGGGACAAGCCGCTCCTGAGTTCCACCGACGCACCCGGGGCGATGTAGGCGGTCGCCGTCTCGGCTGCCTGAAGCGGGAACAGCCCCAGGCTCAGCAACAGGAACATGATCGTGCGGAAAATCGCCATGGGGTATCGAAGCTACCGAAATGCGTGATTCATTCCCTGCTCCCCGGCACCGGGTGTTTTCCGTGGCGGCATCGAAGCCATGCGGTCCCTGGCGGTCGAGCGGGCGAGTCCGGCTATGTTAACGCAAGCCCGCCGGGCGCCCAACGCGTGCAGACCGCCAGTTGCGGACATGCTCGATGCATACCGTCCCCGAATGCTAAATTAGTGCACCGATCATCCCTCCCTTTCCGCCATCCTTCCCTGCTGCCTTCCCACATGAAAATTCTGGTGACCGGCACCGCCGGCTTCATTGGTTCCGCGCTCGCGCACGTCCTGCTGGCCCGCGGCGACGAGGTCGTCGGCGTCGACAACGTCAACGATTACTACGAAGTCAGCCTGAAGGAGGCGCGGCTGGCGCGCCTGACCCCACAGCCGGGCTTCACCGAGGCGCGCATCGCCCTGGAGGACCGCGACGCCCTGTTCGCCCTGTTCGCCCACCACCGGCCGCAGCGGGTGGTGAACCTGGCGGCCCAGGCAGGCGTGCGTTACTCGCTGACCCATCCGCATGCCTACATCGACGCCAACCTGGTCGGCTTCTGCAACATTCTCGAAGCCTGCCGTCAGCAGGCGGTGGAGCACCTGGTCTACGCTTCGTCCAGTTCGGTTTATGGCGCCAACACGGCGATGCCGTTCTCGGTGCACCACAACGTGGACCACCCGGTCAGCCTCTATGCCGCCACCAAGAAAGCCAACGAGCTCATGGCGCATACCTACAGCCACCTGTTCGGACTGCCGACCACCGGCCTGCGCTTCTTCACCGTCTACGGTCCCTGGGGACGGCCGGACATGGCGCTGTTCCTGTTCACCCGGGCCATCCTCGAAGGCCGGCCCATCGATGTCTTCAATCACGGCCGCATGCAACGCGATTTCACCTATATCGACGACATCGTCGAAGGCGTGGTGCGCACGCTGGACCATGTCGCCACGCCGAATGCCGGCTGGGACGGCCAGCATCCCGACCCCGGCACCAGCCGGGCGCCCTACCGGCTCTACAACATCGGCAACCATGAACCGGTGGCGTTGATGCGCTTCATCGAGGTCCTGGAACACTGTCTGGGCAAGCAGGCCGAAAAAAACTTCCTGCCGATGCAGGCCGGCGACGTGCCGGCCACCTACGCCGATGTCGACGATCTGATGCGCGACGTCGGCTATGCGCCGAAAACGCCGATCGAGACCGGCATCGCGCGCTTCGTGGACTGGTATCGCGACTACTATGGCCATGCCTGAGCCTGGCCTGACCCGGCCGGTCTGCTACGACGCCCTGCCGCGGGCCAGCGTGCCGCTGCTGGGCTTCGCCGCCCACAGCGGCACCGGCAAGACCACGCTGCTGAAGCAACTGATCCCGCTGCTGAAGCTGGCCGGGCTGCGGGTCGGCCTGATCAAGCACGCACATCACACCTTCGAGATCGATCACCCCGGCAAGGACAGCCACGAACTGCGCCTGGCCGGCGCCAGCCCGGTCATGCTGAGCGGCGCGCACCGGCGCGCCATCATCACCGAGCACGCCCGACCGCTGGATCCCCGGCTCGACGAGGAGCTGCGCCACCTGGACCCGTCGGCGGTCGACATCCTGCTGGTGGAGGGCTTCAAGCACGAGGCCTTTCCCAAGATCGAACTGCGCCGCGCCGCCCTCGACCAGCCCCCGCTGTATCGGGAGGACGCCCATGTCATTGCCCTGGCGACCGACGTCCCGCCCACCCCCCTGCCCGACTTGCCCTGTCTCGACCTCAACCAGCCGGCCAGCCTGGCCGATTTCATCGTCCGGATATTCCTGCCCGCCGCCCGCCATGCCCTCGATCTGCGATAGACCGGCCGGCCTTCTCAGCCTGGCGGAAGCCATCCAGCGCCTGCAGGCCGCCGTGACACCGGTGGCGGAAGTGGAAACCGTGCCGGTTTCCGGCGCGCTGGGCCGCGTCCTCGCCACCGACCTGCCCTCGCAGCTGGACCTGCCGCCGTTCACCCAGTCGGCCATGGACGGCTATGCCGTCCGCGCCGCCGAGGCACGCCCCGATGTGCGTCTCGCGATCGCCGGCACCGCCTGGGCGGGACGTCCCCATGAGACTGCTGTCGGACCGGGGCAGTGCGTGCGAATCTTCACCGGCGCCCCCTTGCCGGAGGGGCTGGATGCGGTGGTGGTACAGGAAGAGGCCCAACGCGCGGAGGAATTCGTCACCCTGCATCCGCGCCAGCCCGCACGGCCCGGCGACAACGTCCGCCAGCGTGGCGAGGAACTGCGCACCGGCGACCTCCTGCTGCCGGCCGGCCGCTGCCTGCAGGCGGCGGACCTGGGCCTGCTGGCGATGGCGGGCTGCCAGCAGGTGGCCGTCCGTCGCCGATTGCGTGTGGCCTATCTTGCCACCGGCGACGAGCTGGTCCTGCCGGGCGAACCCCCGCTGCCCGGCAGCCTCTACGAAAGCAACCGGCCGGTACTGGCGGCGCTGCTGACCGAGCTGGGCATGGCAGCCGTCGATCTGGGCGTGGTGCGGGACGACCGCGAAGCCCTGCGCCAGGCCCTGCGGGAAGGTGCCCGCCGCGCCGATGTCCTGCTGACCACGGGTGGCGCCTCGGTCGGCGAGGCCGACCATGTCGTCGAACTGCTGCGCGAGGAGGGCGAGGTCGATTTCTGGAAGGTCGCCATCAAGCCCGGCAAGCCATTCGTCTGCGGCCGGCTGGGAACCACACCGGTATTCGGCCTGCCCGGCAATCCGGTCTCGATGATGGTCACGTTCCTGCAGCTGGCGCGACCGGCGCTGCTGCGCATGGCGGGCCGCGCCGCCACCGCCGCCCCGCGCTGGCGGGCCGTCTGCCGACAGCCCGTGCGCAAGCCGGCCGGCCGGCTGGAATTCCTGCGCGGCTGGCTGGACTGGCAGGCCGATCCGGTCAGCGTCACGCCCTTCAGGGCGCAGGGCAGCCACCGGCTGACCTCCATGAGCCGGGCCAACTGTTTCATCGTCCTGCCGGCGGCCAGCACCGGCGTCGCCGCCGGCGAGCTGGTGGAGGTCGAGCCGTTCGGCATCGCGCCGGCGTGGACGGCCAGCGCCGACGCATCGTCCTGAGGATTCGCCCATGTCATCCCCGGCATCTTCGCCCGCGAGCGGCCTTCTGCTGTACTGCCGTCCCGGCTTCGAGAAGGAATGCGCCGCCGAAATCCTCGCGCAGACGAGCGCGCTGGGCAGCCCGGGCTATGTCCGGGCCACCCCGGACGGCGGCCTCGTGGAGTGGCTGTCCGTATCGGCCGAGCGGAACTTGGCGGACCGGCTGCGCTTCGACGATCTGATCTTCGCCCGGCAGCTGCTGTGGGTGCTGGGGCGTTGCGAGGAGCTGTCGCCGGCGGACCGGCTGTCGCCCCTGCTGGCCCTGATCCGGCAGACCGGCAGACGGTTCTCCGAGCTGCTCCTGGAAACCGCCGACACCAACGAGGCCAAGTCGCTGGCAGTCCTGCTGCGCAAGTTCGCCGTGCCGCTGCGACAGGCGCTGCAACGGGAATGCTGGCTCGGGCATCCCGGCCAGCCGCGCCTGCATGTCTTCTTCCGCAGCGGCACGGCGGCCATCGTCGCCCTGAGCCAGCCCGGCAATGCCTCGCCCTGGCCACTGGGTATACCGCGGCTGAAATTTCCCCGCGGCGCGCCCAGTCGCTCGACCCTGAAACTGGACGAGGCCTTCCGGGTGTTCGTGCGCCACCCCGAGCGGGATCTCGGCCCCGGCCTGACAGCCGTGGATCTCGGGGCCGCGCCGGGTGGCTGGACCTGGCAGCTGGTGCACCGCCACATCCGCACCGTGGCGGTGGACAACGGCGCACTCGACCCCGCCCTGCTCGACTCGGGCATCGTCGAACACCTGCGGGTCGACGGCTTCCGTTACCGGCCACCGAAACCGGTCGACTGGCTGGTCTGCGACATGGTCGAGCAGCCGACCCGCATCGCCGCCCTGGTGGCGGACTGGCTGGCCAACGGGCATTGCCGGCAGGCCATCTTCAACCTCAAGCTGCCGATGAAGAAGCGTTACGAAACCGTTCTCGACTGCCGGGGTCTGATCGAGGCGCGACTGGCCGCGACCGGCCTGCTCTGCCGGTTGCGCTTTAAGCAGCTCTATCATGACCGGGCGGAAATCACCGGCCATGCCGACATCCGCGGTCCCTTGCCGTAAGACCGGTTTCACGGTTTTTTCCGGCACTTGGACTATAATCGCGGACGATTCAAATCACGCACTTACCCCATCTCCGGCCCAGGACCCAGCATGACGACAGTCTCCGACGTCGAGAGCGATCTCGGTCATCACCATATTTCCAAGCAGTACGATCACGAACTGCTCGCCATCCGCAACCGCGTGCTGAGTCTGGGCGGACTGGTCGAGGCCCAGGTGGAACAGGCGGTCAACGCCCTTCTGGAAAGTGATGTCGAGCTGGCCGAGCGGGTCATTAAGGACGACTACAAGGTCAACTCGATGGAAGTCGCCATCGACGAGGAGTGCACGCAGATCTTGGCCCTGCGGCAACCCGCCGCGCGCGACCTGCGGCTGGTGGTGGCGGTCATCAAGACCATCACCGATCTGGAACGCATCGGTGACGAGGCCAAGCGCATCGCCCGCATCGCCGTCGAGCTGGCCGATCATTTCGCCAAGCGCAACCAGCTGACCGACCTGCAGCAGATTGCCCAGCACGCCCGCACCATGCTGCGCGAGGCGCTGGATGCCTTTGCCCGCATCGATGTCGACGAGTCCCTGCGGGTCGTGCAGGAAGACCCGCAGGTCGACCTCGAATACGAGAGCATCATGCGCCAGCAGATCACCTTCATGATGGAGGACGCGCGCTCCATCCCCGTGGCGCTCAACATCATGTGGGCGGCCCGGGCGCTGGAACGCATCGGCGACCGTGCCTGCAACATCTGCGAATACGTCATCTACTACGCCATGGGCAAGAACATCCGCCACATCAGCATCGATGAAGTCGAGCGCGACCTGCGGTCAGGCTGACCCCATGTGCCGCCACACCGCCCCATGATGCCTTCCGCCCCTTGCCGCGCGGCCCCCACCGGGCCGGTACCGACCGCTCCCTGCCTATGACCCGCGCCAGCCTCGCCGCCCTGCTGCTCCTCCTGACGCTGCACGCCCCGGCGTCGCCGGCCGCGGATTCCTTCACCATCCAGGACATCCGCATCGAGGGTCTGCAGCGCGTGTCGCCGGGCACGGTCTTCAACTACCTGCCGGTCAAGGTCGGCGACGAGTTCGACCAGCGGCAGTCGGCCGAGAGCATCAAGGCGCTGTTCAAGACCGGCTTTTTCAAGGACGTGCGGCTGGAACAGGACGGCGATACCCTGGTGGTGATCGTCGAGGAGCGTCCGTCCATCGCCAGCGTCACCATCGAGGGCAACAAGGACATCAGTACCGACGACCTCAAGAAGGCGCTCAAGGGCATCGGCCTGACCGAGGGCAAGGTGTTCGACCGGGCCGTGCTCGACAAGGTGGAGCAGGAACTGCGCCGGCAGTACTACGCGCGCGGCAAATACGGCGTGAAGGTGGAATCCAGCGTGACCGACCAGGCGCGCAACCGCGTGGCGGTCGACATCAATATCTCCGAGGGCAAGGTCGCCACCATCCAGCAGATCAACATCGTCGGCAACAACGCCTTCACCGACGAGCAGTTGCTGGAGGAGTTCGAGCTCAGCACCGGCAACCTGCTGTCCTTCTATACCAAGGACGACCAGTATTCGAAACAGAAGCTGTCGGCCGATCTCGAACGGCTGCGCTCCTTCTACCTGGACCGTGGCTACATCAATTCGCAGATCGAGTCGACCCAGGTGGCCATGACGCCGGACAAGAAGGAGATGTACCTGACCGTCAATCTCAAGGAGGGTGACATCTACAAGGTCAGCGATGTGAAGGTGACCGGCAAGCTGATCGTGCGGCCGGAGGAAATCACGCCCCTGGTGAAGATCGGCCCGGGCGACACCTTCTCCCGCCGGCTGGCGACGGAAACCCAGAAGGCCATCTCCGACCGCCTCGGCGACGAGGGCTACATCTTCGCCAACGTCAACATGGTTCCGGAAATCAACGAGACCGGCAAGACGGTGGCCATGACCTTCTTTGTCGATCCCGGCAAGCAGGTGTACATCCGCCGCATCAACTTCCGTGGCAACACGCGCACCCGCGACGAGGTGCTGCGCCGGGAGATGCGGCAGATGGAGGCGGCCTGGGCCTCCAGCACCAAGATCGAACGCTCCAAGGTGCGCCTGGAACGGCTCGGCTACTTCCAGGAAGTCAACGTCGAAACACCCGCCGTGCCCGGCACCTCGGACCAGATCGACGTCAACTACAACGTGGTCGAGAAATCCTCGGGCAACATCATGGCGGGTGTCGGCTACTCGCAGCAGCAGGGCATCATCTTCAATGCCAACGTGACCCAAGACAACGTCTTCGGCACGGGCAAGCGAGTGGCCTTCAACTTCAACAACAGCCGCATCAACACCATCTATCAGGTCAGCTATTTCAACCCCTACGTGACACTGGACGGGGTCAGCGGCGGTTTCGATGCCGCCTACCGGAAGACCGACGCCTACGTCATCAACCTCGCCAACTACACCACCGACACCGGTCAGCTCGGCGGCAATCTCGGCATCCCGCTGGGCGAATTCGACAGCATCCGCTTCAACGCCGACTACAACTACACCAACGTCAAGGGCAGCTATCGCTCCTCGCAGGAAATCATCGACTACATCCAGTATTACGCCTGCAAGGACGAGCCGCTGAACAACTGCGCGGCCAGCAAGTACGGTTTCAACTACATCCCGCTGGCGGTGGGATACGTCCACGACACCCTCAACCGGGCCATGTTCCCCACCGACGGCGGTGCGCAGCGCCTGTCCTTCCTCGGCACCCCCCCGGTCTTCGGCACCGACAGCGTCAACTTCTTCAAGGCCGCCTACAAGGCGCAGTACTACTTCCCGCTGGCCGAGGACCTGACCCTGATGCTGATGGGCGAGGTCGCCTATGGTGACGGCTACAACGACACCCCCTACCTGCCGTTCTGGGAAAACTATTTTGCCGGCGGCCCGCAGGTCATGCGCGGCTTTTATCCGAGCTCGCTGGGTCCGCGCACCATCCCGAACGCGCTCGGCCAGGGCGGCAACCTGTCACTGGGCGGCTCCAGCAAGATCGTCAGCTCGATCGAACTGCTGACGCCGGTGCCGTTCATATCCGACAGCAAGAACATGCGGCTCGGCGCCTTCTTCGATATCGGCAACGTCTACTGCGACGCCTTCAAGGTCGCCTCGCCGAGCGGCATCACCCAGGGCGCCGGCAGCACCCCCTGTTTCGCCGAGGAGGAGGGTGACTTCCTCCGCTACTCGCCGGGCCTGCTGGCGCGCTGGCTGTCACCCTTCGGGGCGCTGGGCGTCAGTATCGCCCGGCCGCTGAACACCGTCCGCGGCGACCGCACACAGCTGTTCCAGTTCTCGTTCGGGCAGGCGTTCTAGCATCGCGACGCGGTCCTGCGGACCGTGCCCGGGCATCCCTGGAACGCCTGCGCCGGACTGGCCGGGCCGTCTCGCCGGCCCAGTCAAGTGCGCCGGAAGGCCTTCGCCTGGCGGAGGCACTGTCCGAGCCGGCATGCCCTCGACCTGCCCGGCACATCCCCGCAACCCGCGCGCGTAGCCTGACCGACGCGAAGAAATGGCATGGCGCTGGCCGGATGGGCCCCGGTGGCCAAGGCTTCGCAAGCGGGATACTCTATTTGCTTTCACACTTCGACGAGGATCAAGACCATGAAAAGGATTACCCTGGCATTCGGCTGCGTCGCCCTTCTGGGCGCTCCCGTGGCGATGGCGGAAACCGCTGCCATCCCCAAGACCAAGGCCGGGCTGGAAACCTGTCTTCAGGCCGCCCTGGCGAAAATGAACGGCGATGTCGTCAAGGTGGAATTCAAGCATGAGGGCAAGATTCCGACCTATGAGATCGAAATCGCCGGCAAGGACAAGACCATGGAGTACGAGTGCAACGCCAATACCGGCAAGATCACCGAGGAGGAACAGGAAGTCGATGCCATCGACCATGCCCTGTTCAAGGCCAAGGCCAAGATCAGCCTGGAAGAGGCCAAGACCATCGCGCTGAAGGCCCACCCCGGCGAGATTGTCGAGATGGAATTCGAGATCGAGTCGAACGGCAACGCGTCCTATGAGTTCGACATCCGGCAGGCGGATGGCAAGGAAGTCAAGATGGAAATCGACGCCGCGACCGGCGCCGTCGTCGAGGACGACCAGCGCGAGATCTACCAGATCGGCAAGGAATAAGGTCTCGTCCCCCGCCGCCGTGGCCAGGGATGGCCACATCCCTTTCCCTCTCCATGGGTGCCCGCCCCGCACGGCTGCGACATCCCCCCGACGGATCAGTCCGTCGCCGGAATCGGTTCAGCCTTGCCCGGCAACGCCCGCATACAGCCCCTGTGTTCCGATCTGCCGCACCACGGCATCCGGCGTCAGGTAGCGCGGGCTGCGGCCTGACTGGCACAGTTCACGTATCTGGCTGGCGGAAATGGCCAGCGGCGTGACCGCGAGATCGTACATGCAACCCGCTGGCCGCCCACGCAGCTGGCCGGCATCGGGTACCCGGCGAGCCGCATACTCCATCGCGAGCACCGCCTCCGGCTCGGGCAGGAAGCCGGGGCGCCGCATGATCGCAAGGTGGGCCAGATCGAGAATCTCGCGCCAGCGGTGCCAATGGTAAAACCCCAGAAACGCATCCAGCCCGAGGATCAACACCAGCGACGCCTGCCCCACCTCGCCGCGCAGGGTGGCCAAGGTGTCGACCATGTAGGAGGGGCCCGGTCTTTCCAGCTCGCGCTGGTCGATGCGAAAGCAGGCCGGCGCATCGGCCAGAGCGGCTTCCAGCATGGCCAGCCGCTGCTGCGGGGTGGCGCCGGGCGTCTGCCGGTGCGGTGGAATCCGGCAGGGTACGAAGCGCAACTCGCTGAGGCCGAGGATCTCGGCGACCTCCAGCGCGGTGCGCAGATGGCCGTAATGGACGGGATCGAAGGTGCCGCCGTAGACGCCGATCACGCGTCCCCTCATCCCGGCCGACGCCGATGCGGCAAGGCTCAGCCGCGCACCTGTCCGTCGCCGAGCACGATGAATTTCTGGGTCGTCAGTCCCTCCAGCCCGACCGGGCCGCGGACATGCAGCTTGTCGGTGGAGATGCCGATTTCCGCCCCCAGGCCGTATTCGTAGCCATCGGCAAAACGGGTCGAGGCGTTCACCATCACGGAACTGGAGTCCACCTCGCGCAGGAAGCGCCGCGCCCGCCCGTAATCCTCGGTAACGATCGACTCGGTATGCCGCGAGCTGTGGCGGTGAATGTGCTCCATGGCCTCGTCGATGTCGGCCACCACGCGAATCGCCAGAATCGGCGCGAGGTACTCGGTATCCCAGTCTTCCCCGGTGGCGGGGATGGCCTCCGGCACCAGCGCGCAGGTTTTCGCGCAACCGCGCAGCTCGACCCTCTTTTCCAGCAGCTGCCGGGCCAGCTCGGGCAACACGATCGGCGCGATGCGCTGGGCCACCAGCAGGGTCTCCATGGCATTGCAGACGCCATAGCGCTGGGTCTTGGCATTGAGGGCAATCCGCTGCGCCTTCTCCAGATCGCAACGATCGTCGATATAGACATGGCAGATGCCGTCGAGGTGCTTGATGACGGGTATGCGCGACTCGGCCATGATGCGCTCGATCAGGCCCTTGCCGCCGCGCGGCACGATCACGTCGATGCAGTCATCCAGCCGCAGCAGTTCGCCCACGGCGGCCCGCTCGGTCGTCCCGACCAGCTGCACGGCATCGGCGGGCAGTTCCGCGACGGCGAGCCCCTCGCGGATGCAGGCGGCGATGGCCCGGTTGGAATGGATCGACTCGGAGCCGCCACGCAGGATGCAGGCATTGCCGGACTTGAGGCACAGAGCGGCGGCGTCGGCGGTCACGTTCGGCCGCGACTCATAGATGATGCCGATAACCCCCAGGGGCACCCGCATGCGACCGACCTGAATGCCCGAGGGCCGATACGTCAGGCCGGTGATTTCCCCTATCGGGTCCGGCAGCGCGGCCACCTGGCGGACGCCATCGGCCATCGCCCGGATGCGCTCCTCGCTGAGCGACAGGCGTTCCAGCATCGCCGCCTCCAGCCCGCGCGCCCTGCCCGCATCCAGATCCTTGCGGTTCTCGTCGATCAGGCGCGGGACAGCGGACAGCAGCGCCTCGGCGATCGCTGTCAGGGCACGGTTCTTGGCGGCGGTTTCGGCGCGGCCGATGGCGCGCGAAGCCGCCCGGGCGTTGTCGCCGAGTCGGCGCATCTGGCTGGCTAGGGATTCGGACATGGTCGTCAGTGACAGGTGGTGGTCGAAAAAGCGGGATGGCCGACCGCGCCGGGGTGGCTGAGCAGTTCGCAGAGCTGCAACAGGGCGTCCCAGTCCTCACCGAGCTCGGCGCCCTTCATGATGCGGTCGGCACGGGCGGCCAGCACCAGGGCCGTGCGGATCGTCGGCAGTTCCAGCCGCTGCAGAGCCTGGCTCAGGGCCGCCTTGCGGCTGTCCCACAGCCGGTGCTGGCTGAACACAGTCTCGGCCGGGATGCCGCGCAGCAGCTCGGATTTCAGCTGGTTGAGCAGGCGCAATTCGCGTGTCAGCGCCCACAGCACCACCGGCGCGGCAACGCCCTCGCCCTTGAGCCCCGCGAGGATACGCGCGGCCTTGCCGAGCCGTCCGCGCAACACCTGGTCGGCTAGGTCGAAGACATCGTAACGGGCGCTGTCCGCCACCGATTGCAGAATCTGCTCGTCACTGAGCCGACCGCTGCCATGCAGGATGTGCAGCTTCTCGATCTCCTGCGCGGCGGCCAGCAGGTTGCCCTCGACGCGGGCAGCCAGCAACCTGAGGCCGGACTGGTCGGCCAGCAGACCGCGCGCGTTGAGCCGGCAGTCGAGCCAGCGCAGCAGCTTGTCGCCCTCCAGCGGCCAGACCTGGACCACCACGCCGCGGCGCTCCAGCGCCTGGAACCAGCGGGCTTTCTGGTCGCTGGCGGAGAGCCGCGGCAGGCTGAGCAGCAAGATGGCATCGTCCGGCGGCTGCTCGGCGAAGTGCAGCAGGGCCTCGGCGCCGGGCCTGTCGGGCTTGCCGGCCAGCCGCACATCGAGAATCCGCGGTTCGCCAAACAGGGCGTAGGCATCGCAGGCGGCGCGAAACTGTCCCCACTCGAAGCCGGCCTCGGCGGAAAACACCTCGCGCCCGAGGAACCCCCTGAGCCTGCCAGCCCGGCGCACGGCATCCGCCGCCTCCATCAGCTGCAGGGGCTCGTCGCCGCTGAGCACGTAGGCCGGCCCCAGTTCCCGCTTGAGCTGGCCGTCGAGCTGATCCGGGTAGACCTTCACGCGGGCTGGGGCGGCGCCTCACGCAGCCCGAAGACGACCTGCCGCAGCAGGGTCTGGGCGGCTTCCTTTTCCATTTCCTCACGCATCTGGCGTTCCTCCAGCCCCTGCCCCAGGGGCGAACCCTGGGTGTTGAAGTACTCGCGGCGGACCTCGATCTCCTTCTCGGGGATGAGGACATCGCCCTTGGCGTTCTGTACCTCGAAGATCACCAGGAGGCGTAAGTCGAACATGTTGGCCCGGCCCGCGGCACTGAGCGTGATGGGCCGGCGGATGTGCCGCACGCGGACCAGGTTGACGATGGCCCGCGCGTCGCCGGGCTTGGCCGCCATGGTGCCGCCCGCCGCGGCCAAGGATTGCGCGAAATTGGCATAGACGGGATTGGAACGGTTGATTCCGGTCAGGAAGAAGGTCTTTTCCTGGGGCGTCCCGGGCAGATCGCCGCGCAGATGGAAACCGCAGCCGGCCAGCAGCAGCGCGGCCGCCAGTGTCAGGACCCTGCCCCTGCCATGCAGCCGCATGTTCAAACCACGATATTGACCAGCTTGCGCGGCACCACGATCACCTTTTTCGCCGGCTGGCCATCCATGAAGCGCTGCACGTTCGCATCCGCCAGCGCGGTCTCCCGGATGGCGGCCTGGTCGGCGGCGACCGGCACGGTGATCTTGCCGCGCAGCTTGCCGTTGACCTGCACCACCATCTCGATGGCGTCCTGTACCCGTGCGGTCTCGTCGACAGAGGGCCAGGCGGCGGTGGCCACCAGCCCCTCGTGACCGAGCGCCCGCCACAGCCGCTCGCAGATGTGCGGCACGATCGGGGACAGCATCAGGGTCACCAGCTCGAAGGCCTCCTGCCGCACGGCCCGGCCCTGGGCGCTGGCATCGTCGAATTTCGCCAGGGCATTGAGCAGTTCCATGTTGGCGGCGATGGCCGTGTTGAAGGTGAAGCGCCGGCTCATATCGTCGGTGACCTTGCGCAGGGTCTCGTGTACCTGGCGGCGCAGGGCCTTCTGTGCGTCGCTCAGCGTCGCTGTGTCCAGCGCCGGCGCAGGACCGTCGTTGACATGGGCGGCCACCTGCTTCCACAGCCGCTTGAGGAAGCGGAAACCGCCTTCCACGCCGGAATCCGACCACTCCAGCGACTGCTCGGGCGGCGCGGCGAACATGGTGAACAGGCGGACCGTATCGGCGCCGTAGCGACTGACCAGATGCTCGGGATCGACGCCGTTGTTTTTCGACTTCGACATCTTCTCGGTACCGCCGACCCTGACCGGCTGGCCGTCGGCCTTGAGCGTCGCGCCGGTGATGCGGCCCTTGTCGTCGGTGCCGACATCGACCTCGGCCGGGCCGACATAGACCTTCCTGCCGTGTTCCTCGCGGTAGAAAGTGGGCGCCACCACCATGCCCTGGGTCAGCAGGTTGGCAAAGGGCTCATCGCTGCGGACCAGGCCGGCGTCGCGCAGCAGCTTGTGATAGAAGCGCGCGTAGAGGAGATGCAGGATGGCATGCTCGATACCGCCGATGTACTGGTCGACCGGCAGCCAGTAATGCGCGCGCTCGTCCAGCATGGCCTGGCCGTTGTCGGCGCCGGTGTAGCGGGCGAAGTACCAGGACGACTCCATGAAGGTATCGAAGGTGTCGGTCTCGCGCCGGGCCGGCTGGCCGCATGCGGGACAATCGACGTGGACGAAGCTGTCCAGTTTCGCCAGCGGCGAGCCGACGCCGGTAATGTCGACGTCCCCGGGCAGCAGGACCGGAAGCTGCTCGTCGGGCACCGGCACGGTGCCACAGTCGTCGCAGTAGATGACCGGTACCGGACAGCCCCAGTAGCGCTGGCGCGAGACCCCCCAGTCGCGCAGACGGAAATTGGTCTGCTTTTCGCCCAGCGCCCTGGCCTTCAGGTCGGCGGCGATGGCGTCGACCGCCTCGGCATGGGCCAGCCCGTCATAGGGGCCGGAGTTGACGCAGACGCCCACGCTCTTGTCGCCGTACCAGTCCTGCCAGGCATCGGCACTGAATTCGAGTCCGCCGTCCCGGTGGGCGATGACCTGCCTGACCGGCAGGCCGTACTTGCGGGCGAAATGGAAATCGCGCTCATCGTGGGCCGGCACCGCCATCACCGCGCCCTCGCCATAGCTCATCAGCACGTAGTTGCCGACCCAAACGGGAATGGCCTCGCCGGTGAGCGGATGAGTGACCGTGATGCCGGTAGCCATGCCCTTCTTTTCCAGGGTGGCCAGATCGGCCTCGGCGGTGCCGCTCTGTTCGCATTCGCGGATGAAGGCCTGGAGCGCCGGGTTGTCGCGGGCGGCACGGGTGGCCAGCGGGTGTTCCGGGGCCACGGCACAGAAGGTGACACCCATGAGGGTGTCGGCGCGCGTGGTGTACACCCACAATCGGCCTTCCTCGCCATCCAGCAGGTAGGGGAAGGCGAAGCGCACGCCATGGCTCTTGCCGATCCAGTTGGCCTGCATGGTGCGGACCTGGTCCGGCCAGCCCTCGAGCCTGTCCAGCTCGGCCAGCAGTTCGTCGGCATAGGCGGTGATCCTCATGAACCACTGCGAGATGTCCTTGCGCACGACGGGGGTGTCGCAGCGCCAGCAGCAACCGTCGATGACCTGCTCGTTGGCCAGCACGGTGGCGTCATGCGGGCACCAGTTGACCGGCGAGGTCTTCTTGTAGACCAGTCCCTTCTCCAGCAGGCGCAGGAAGAACCATTGCTCCCAGCGGTAGTACTCGGGCGAACAGGTCGCCACCTCACGCTGCCAGTCGTAGCCGAAACCCAGCTCCCTGAGCTGGCGCTTCATGTAGGCGATGTTGTCGTAGGTCCATTCCGCCGGGTGCACGCCCTTGCTCATGGCCGCGTTCTCCGCCGGCAGGCCGAAGGCGTCCCAGCCCATGGGCTGCAGGACATTCTTGCCTTGCATGCGCTGGTAGCGCGACATGACGTCGCCGATGGTGTAGTTGCGCACATGGCCCATGTGCAGCCGGCCGCTCGGATAGGGGAACATCGACAGGCAGTAGAATTTTTCCCGGGCCGGATCCTCGACGGCCCGGAACACGCCCGCCGCTTCCCACTGGCGCTGGATGTCGGGCTCGATGGCGGCAGGCTGGTAGAGATCGTCCATACGCAGTGGCGGCATTGTGCAGTCAGACTAAACGGGCAAGGATACTCGAGGCGGCCCGGCACCGGCAATTTCCCGGCGGGCCGGCCACCAGACAGCATCACCCCGGGCACCGGGACCCCGCCAACCTGGGGTGGCCGATCGCGTATAATCCACAGATATTTTCCGCCAATTCAGCCGCCATGAGCACCGATTCGAAACCCTGGGCCGGCCGTTTCACCGAAGCGACCGATGCGTTCGTCGAAGCCTTTACCGCTTCGGTCTCGTTCGACAAACGCCTCGCCCGGCACGATATCGAGGGCTCCAAGGCGCATGCGCGGATGCTGGCCGCCATTGGCGTGCTGACGGACGACGAATGCAGCCTCATCAGCCAGGGTCTGGACGCCATTGCCGCCGAGATCGAACGCGGCGCCTTCGAGTGGTCGGTGCAGCTCGAGGACGTCCACATGAACATCGAGGCCCGCCTGACCCAGCGCATTGGTGAGGTGGGCAAGAAGCTGCATACCGGGCGCTCGCGCAACGACCAGGTCGCCACCGACATCCGCCTGTACCTGCGCGACGAAGTCGACACGATCGGACACCTGATCCGGCGCCTGCAGGATGCGCTGCTGGACCTGGCGGAAGCCGAGGCCGACACCATCATGCCCGGCTTCACCCATCTCCAGGTGGCGCAGCCGGTCAGCTTCGGCCATCACCTGCTGGCCTGGTTCGAGATGCTGGAGAGGGACCACGAGCGTCTCGGCGATTGCCGCAAGCGCATCAATGTCATGCCCCTGGGCGCGGCGGCGCTGGCCGGCACCACCTTCCCGCTGGATCGCGCGCTGACCGCGCGGCTGCTCGGTTTCGACCGTCCCGCCGCCAACTCCCTGGACGCCGTCAGCGACCGCGATTTCGCCATCGAATTCACGGCCTGCGCCAGCCTGATCATGATGCACCTGTCGCGTTTCGCGGAGGAGCTGATTCTCTGGACCTCGGCGCAGTTCGGTTTCGTCGACCTGCCCGACGCCTTCTGCACCGGTTCCTCGATCATGCCGCAGAAGAAGAATCCCGATGTGCCCGAACTGGTACGCGGCAAGTCGGGGCGCGTGTTCGGCCACCTGGTCGGCCTGCTGACGCTGATGAAGGGCCAGCCGCTGGCCTACAACAAGGACAACCAGGAGGACAAGGAACCGCTGTTCGACGCCGTGGACACGGTGCGCGACTGCCTGCGCGCCTTCGCCGACATGGTGCCCAACCTGCAACCGCGGCGCGAGGCAATGCGCCGCGCCGCCTTGCAGGGCTATGCCACCGCCACGGATCTGGCCGACTACCTGGTGCGGAAGGGCATGCCCTTCCGCGATGCCCACGAGGTTGTCGGCAAGGCCGTGCGACTGGGCGTCGACACCGGGCGCGACCTGTCCGAGCTGAGCCTGGAGGAACTGCGCCGGCTGTCGCCGGACATCGAGGCGGATGTATTTGCCGTGCTGACCCTGGAGGGTTCGCTGGAGGCGCGCAACCACTTGGGCGGCACCGCGCCAGGTCAGGTTCGGCGCGCCATCGCCGCGGCCCGCGCCCGCCGGCAACAGGCCTGAGTGCCGTGATCACCGACGACCGCGTCACCACCCTGGTCGACCTGCTGCGTCACGGCGAATCCGTCGGTGGCGCCCGCTACCGGGGCCAGACCGACGATCCCCTGAGCCACGCCGGCTGGCAGGAAATGCTCTGCGCGGTTGGCCGTGAGCGGCCCTGGAATGTCATCGTCAGCTCGCCGCTCAGCCGTTGCCTGGCCTTCGCCGAGGCCATGAGCGAGGAAGCCGGCATCCCGCTGGAAACCGACGACCGCCTCAAGGAGATCGGCTTCGGCGCCTGGCAGGGAAAAACCAGCGAGGAAATCACCCGCTATGATCCCGGCGTGGTGCAGCGCTTCTATCGCGATCCCACGACCTACCGACCGGACGGGGCCGAGGGGCTGGCCGAATTCCGCAACCGGGTCGCCGGCGCCTGCCGCGACATCCTCAACCGGCACGCCGGCAAGCATTTGCTGATCGTCTGCCACGCCGGCATCATTCGCATGGTCATGGCCCAGGTGCTCGGCATTCCGCTGGCCAACCTGTTCCGCATCAAGGTCGGCACCGCCTGTGTCACGCGCGTGGAATACGCCGAGCAGGGCGAGGAGTTCCTCGGCCAACTGATCTTTCATGCCGGATCGCTGAAATCCTGAGCCCCCCATCGCACCGTCGCCGGGACCTGCGAGCCATCCCACCCCTGCGGCCAGCCAGGCCGGGGCGCCCAACCACCAACCTGCAGGCTTTCCCTTGAATACCGCGCCCACCCAGAACATGCCCCGGCCCGCGGGAGCCGGTCGCGTGCCCGATCGTTTCTTGTCCCTTGCCGCGTTGCTGTTCGGCGCCTGGATGACCTTCCATCATCTGGGTGATTTTCCGCTGCTGTCGCCGGACGAGGGCCGCAATGCCGAGGTGGCGCGGGAAATGCTGGAGAGCGGCAGCTGGCTGGTACCGACCTACGACGGCGCCACCTACCTCGACAAGCCGGCCTTCTTCTTCCGGGCCGTCGCCCTGTCCCTCGGCGCCTTCGGCACCACGGAATTCGCCGCCCGCCTGCCGTCGGCGCTGTTTGCCCTCGGTCTGCTGGTGATGCTGTGGGGCTTCTGCCGGCAGGTCTACGACCGGCTGACAGCGGCCATCGCCGTGGTCGTCGTCGCCAGTACGCCGCTGTTCATGGCCTTCGCGCGCATCGTCATCTTCGACATGACGCTGGCCTTTTGCGTCTGCGCCGCCATCCTCTCGGCGTTCCTGGCGGAAACCCGGGAAGACCCCGCCGGCCGGCGGCGCTGGTACCTGACGGCAACGGCGATGGCCGGGCTGGGCACCCTGGTCAAGGGGCCGGTCGGATTCCTGGTGCCACTGCTGGTGATGACCGCCTACCACGGGACATCCGGCAACTGGCGCGCCATCCGCCGCTTCTTCGCGCCGGTCCATGTCGGCCTGTTCCTGGCGGTGGTGCTGCCCTGGTTTGCCGGTCTCTCCCTGGCCTGCCCGGACTTCCCGTATTACGGGATCATGAAGGAGTCGATCGCCCGCTTCACCACCACGGAATTCCGGCGGACCCAGCCGTTCTACTACTATGGCCTGATCATCGCCGGCGGCTTCTTCGCCTGGAGCATGCTGCTGCCGGCATCCCTGCCCATGGCCTGGCGCGAACGGCGGCAGCTCGACGCCGCGGACCGCCTGTTCGTCATCTGGGCCCTGATTGTCGTGGTGTTCTTCTCGCTGTCGCAGTCCAAGCTGCCGGGTTACATCCTTACCGGTGTCATTGCCCTGGGTGTCCTGGTCGCCCGCGTGCTCGGCGAGGCCCTGACAGGCAACGAAGCGGCGCGGCGCCTGGTACGCAACGCCTGCGCCGGACTGGCGCTGGCTGCCCTGCTGCTGAGCGCGCCGGCGCTGCTGCTGGCATACGCCCCGACCTCATGGCCAGCGACGCTGACCCCGAAGCCGGAGTTCCTGCAACACTTCGGCGATCTGCTGCCTGGCCTTGCCATTTCGCTGATCACCGTCGCCCTGCTGGCAGGGGTCGCCTGGGCACGGGACCATGTCCGCCTGGCGATGCTGGCCTTCCTGGCCACCCCGCTCTGGCTGATCACCCTGCAATTCGACTGGATCCCGCGCCATGCCGGCATCAAGTCGGCCCGCGAAATTGCCGCCAACCTGCCACGACAGCTGCCGGCCGACACCGAATTTGCCTGCCTGGGCTGCATGCCGCACGGCCTGCCCTTCTATCTCGGCAAGCCGATCACCGTATTCACCGAGGATGGCCACGAGCTGACCAGCAATTACGTGCTGTTCTCGCTGGCCTCCGGCAAACCCTGGCCGGAGCACCTGATACCCAGCCGGCAGCTGGCGGCGTATCTCGCCTCGCGCGCCCATCCCGTCTATCTCCTGACGCGCGCGCACCGCCGCAACGAACTGGAAACCCTGGCCAGGCCACACGGGGCGCGGCTGGAGCATTACCGCAACGACTACATCGGCACCCTGCTGCCGGCAACGGAGCGCTGACATGTGCGGCATCTGTGGACAGGCAAGCCTGGCGGAAGCGGAACTCGGCGGGACGGCGGTCGGCACGATGCTGGACCGGCTGGTCCATCGCGGCCCGGACGGGCACTGGATCAAGCACGGCACGAGCGCGACATTCGGCATGGCGCGGTTGACGATCCGCGGTCTGACCAGCGGCGAACAGCCCATGGTCGACCTCGCCACCGGCGTCATGGTGGTCTGCAACGGCGAGATCGACAACCACGGGGAACTGCGCGCCTGGCTGGCCGGGCGCGGCCGGCCGGTGCCGGAGGATACCGATGTCGCCGTCCTGCCGGGTCTCTACCTGGAACTCGGCGCGGCGTTCGTCGACCGCCTGGTCGGTGCCTTCGCCCTGGCCGTGTGGGATCCGCGCGAGCGCAGGCTCCTGCTGGCGCGCGACCGGGCGGGCGAGCGGCCCCTGTTCTATGCCGTGGATGGCGACACCGTGACCTTCGCCTCGCAGCTGGCGGCCATGGCGGCAAGGCAGGCTGAGCCACCTGCCCTGGATGCCCCGGCCCTGCACCGCTACCTGCAACTTGGCTATTTCGCGGCCCCCGACAGCCCGCTGGCCGGTGTCATCAAGGTAGGCCCAGCCGAGTGCGTGACCCTGACCGCCCACGGCATTGAAACCCGCCGTTACTGGCGCTGGCCCAAGCCGAGCCCCTCTCGCCCGGATGCCTCGATCGAGGCCTTTGACGGCCTGTTCCGGCAGGCGGTACGGCGACAGAGCGAGGTGGACGTACCGGTCGGACTGTTCCTCAGCGGCGGCGTCGATTCCTCGCTGATCGCCGCCGTCACCCGCAGCCTGCATCCGGACAAGCCCCTCACCGCCTATGGGCTGCGCTTCGGGGAGGATTCCTTCGACGAGGGCCAATACGCCGAGCGCGTCGCCGGCGATCTCGGCATCGCCTACATCCCGGTCTGGGTGACGCCAGCTGAGCTGCCGCGGCTCCTGCGGGCGGTGATCCACACCAGCGGCGAGCCGCTGGCCGACCCGGCCTGGGTGCCCACCGCCCTGCTCTCCGAGCGCGCCGCGCAGGACATCCGCCTGGCGCTCTCGGGCGAGGGCGCCGACGAGCTGTTCGGCGGCTACCCGACCTATTTCGGCGCCGGCCTGGCCGAGCGCTACGCTCGCCTGCCGGGTGCCCTGCGCGCCGCCCTGCGGACGCTGATCGAGCGCTGGCCACCGAGCGACAGGAAGGTCACCCTGTCCTTCCTGCTCAAGCGCTTCGTCCAGGGTGACAACCTGGAGGGTATCGCCCGGCATGTGCTGTGGAACGCCAGCCTTGCGCCCGCCACCCTGGCGCGCCTCGGCATCGTGCCGGCACTCCGGATCTGGGAACCGCCGGCGGATACAAGCCTGCTGGACCGCATCCAGCACTACGATCTGGAGCGCTCGCTGGCGGAGGGGCTGCTGACCAAGGCCGACCGGGCCAGCATGCACTCGGCGCTGGAACTGCGCGCACCGTTCCTCGACCCGGCGGTGATGGAATTCGCTGCCACCCTGCCGGCCCGCGAGCGCGTGCGCGGCATCCAGACCAAGGTCTTCCTGAAGCGCTACGCCACCCGCTACCTGCCGGAGGACATCGTCTACCGCAAGAAACGCGGCCTGTCGGTGCCCTTGAGCCGCTGGCTGCGCGAGGAACCCCTGCTGCCCTGGGTCGAGGCCGCCTTGTCGCGGCCGGCGCTGGATCGCCTGGGGCTGGACCGCCAGGCCATCGCCGCGCTGCTGCAGGAACACCTGCGGCGCCAGGCCGATCACGGCCGGGCCCTGTGGGCGCTGGTGGTGCTGAGCGAATGGCTGGATTGGCTGGACACGGCGGCACCCGCCCGCCGGCCCTGAAGCGTCAGGGGGCCCGGCTGGCCAGGTGGCGCTCGAAGGCCCGCAAGCGGTCGACAGTGCCGATGTCCATCCAGAAACCCGGGTAAAGCTGTCCCGACACCCGGCCCTCGCGCATGGCCGCGCGCAGCAGGGGCGCCAGCGGGAAACGCCCCGGCGCGCAGTCCCGAAACAGGGCCGGTCGATAGACGCCGATGCCGCCGAAGGTGTGGCAGCTTCCGGCCGTCTCCAGGGTACGCTCGCCATCCAGCCCGAAATCGCCCGCCGGATGGTGGGGCGGGTTCGGCACCAGCACCAGGTGCGCCAGCTCGATGGGGCGCGAGACCAGGGTCCCGAAGGGAAAATCGGTGGCAATGTCGCCGTTCACCACCAGAAAGGGTTCCTCGCCCAGCAGCGGCAGGGCCCTGTGAATGCCGCCACCGGTTTCCAGCGCTTGATGCTCGGGCGAGTAGACGATGGCGGCGCCCAGACGCGAACCGTCGCCCAGCGCGGCCTCGACCTGCTCGCCGAGGTGCGCGGTGTTCACCACCAGTTCGCGAATGCCACCCGCGACCAGGCCCCGGATCAGGTGCTCGATCAGGGGCAGGCCACCCGCCTGCAACAGCGGCTTGGGGGTGCGGTCGGTCAGCGGGCGCATGCGCTCGCCACGCCCGGCCGCCAGGATCATGGCCTTCATGGGCGCTCCCCCGCGCTCAGGCGCGGCCACACGCGCTGGTCGAGAAACCCGGCGAAGGCCGTCAGCTCGGGATAGGCACGCGCCACCTCGGCCACATAGCCCAGGGTTCGCGGAATGTCGGCGAGATAGCCGGGCTTGCCATCGCGCAGCTTGAGGCGGACGAAGATGCCGGCAGCCTTGAGATGCCGCTGCATGCCCATGAGATCGAACCAGCGGCCGAACCGGCCAGCCTCGCCCGCGCCAAGCAATCCCGCCGCCAGCAGACGATCGCGATAGCCGTCCACCCAGGCCTGCACCCGGGCGGGTGGCCAGACCACGTAACAGTCCCGCAGCAGCGAGACCAGGTCATAGGTCAGGGGGCCGATCACCGCGTCCTGGAAATCCAGTACGCCGGGGTTGCCGGTTCCGGTCACCATGAGATTGCGCGAGTGATAGTCGCGGTGCACGCACACCCGCGGCTGCTCCAGCGCCGATTGCACCAGCAGGTCCAGGGTGTCGGCCAGCAGGGCCTCCTCCGCCGGCGTCAGGGCGAGCGCCAGCCAGCGTTCCAGCAGCCATTCGCGGAACAGCCCCAGTTCGCGTCGCAGCAGGGCCTCGTCGTAGGCCGGCAAGCCGGCCGTGGCCACCACCACGTTGCGCTGCAAGGCCAGCAGGGTCTCCAGCGCGTCGCCATACAGTGCTTCGGCACTTTCGTCATCCAGCGCCCGCAGGTAGTCGCGATCGCCGAAGTCGCCCAGCAACACGAAACCACGCTCGGCATCGACCGCATGCACCGCAGGAGTCTGCACCCCGGCCTCGCGCAGCAGGCCGGCGATGGCCACGAACGGCCGGACATTCTCCTGCGGCGGCGGCGCATCCATGACGATGCGGGTTCCGTCTTCCAGCCGGATCCGGAAATAGCGGCGAAAACTGGCGTCGGCGGAGGCCGGCGCGATGTCCAGCGGCTGGCAGCCAAGGTCATGGCGCAGCCAGTCAAGCAGCTGACGGTAGCGGAAATCCGGATCTTGCATCGGGCGCGGGGGCATGGCAGATAAAAAACTTACCGAAACCCAGCCATTGGGTAAAATGCGGCATTCAAACGGGTTATTTGACCATAAAGTCCACGTCACGACGACTCGTGCCTTGCGTACCCCGACGCCCACTTTTCCCGATACCCGACTTGCTGCGGAACTCGCCTCCCTTTGACTGTCCCGATGCGCCCCCGGCCGGGGAGACGATGCGCGCCCGGCGGTGCGGGCCGCTGCTCGGCCTCGTCGTGGCCAGCGCCAGCGCGTTGACGCCGCCGCTGGCGGCAGGCGCCAGCAGCGACTGGGACTGCCAGCGCAAGAGCGGCAACGGCGCCTGGAACTGCGGTTCGGCCACCCCCTTGCCGCACAGGCCGACGCCGAAGAACCAGGACAGCGGCATCGAACTGGGCGAGGAGCCCGCACCCCCCGCCGCCGACAACGGTGCCGCGCGCCCCGGCAGCGACCCCGAGGACAGGCCCGAGCTGCTGAACAGCCGCGCGCCCTTCGACACCCCCGAGGCCAGGGGCGAGCCGGCCAAGGCCAAGGTGGCAGGCTGGAGCTGCGTGCCCAGCCTGGATGAAGGCCCCGACCGCGGCTGGTCCTGCTCGCTGAGCGGTCGCGACCCACGCGGCCTGGCCCATGTCGTCAGCGAGGCAGGCGAGGCGACCGAAAACTGGGCCCAGTCGAGCAGCATCACGCGCGAGGACGAGGACCGTTTCGAGAACATGATGAGCAAGCTGCCGGCCAACCCCTGGCAGCGCAGCTGCGCGCCCAAGGTGGGCAAGCGGCGGCCCCCGCCCATGGCCGAGTTCCTGCTGAGTCCCGGGGAAAAACTGGCGCGCGAGAAGGCGCCGGTCGACATCCACTCCGACTACTTCGAGCTGATCGACGGCGAGGTTTCGAATTTCAACGGCTCGGCGGAAATGGTCAAGGCCGACCAGCGCCTGTGGGCCGACTACATCACCCGCAACCTGAAGAACAACGCCGTCAACGTGCATGGCAACGTCACCTATCAGGAAAAGGGGATGATCCTTTCCAGCGACTCGGGCTTCATGGACGGCGAATCCGATCGCGGCGTGTTCCGCAACTCCCAGTTCATCCTGCCGGCGGTTCCCGGGCGCGGCACCTCGCGGCTGACCCACATCGACAGCAACACCCTGTCGCGCTACGAGACCGCCAGCTACACGACCTGCCCGACCGGCAACCAGGACTGGGTCCTGCACGCCGACAAGCTCAAGATCAACAAGGAGACCGGCACCGGCACGGCGCAGAGCGCCTGGTTCGAATTCATGGACGTGCCGTTCCTGTACGCGCCCTACATGGATTTCCCGATCGACAACCGGCGCGTCTCCGGCCTGCTGAGCCCCAGCATCGGCGGCAACTCCGCCAGCGGCGCCATCGTCAGGGTGCCCTACTATCTGAACATCGCGCCGAATTTCGACGACACGATACAGCCCTCGTACTTCTCGAAGCGGGGCTTCATGTTGCGCAACGAGTTCCGCTACCTGACCGAGTACTCCCGCGGTCGCCTGGTGGGCGACATCCTGCCCTACGACCAGCTGGCGGAGAGCACCAAGGGCACCGGTCAGGAAATCCCGACCACGCGCGGCCAGGTCGGCTGGACCAACGACGCGAAGATTTCCGAGAACATTTCCAGCCGCATCCAGGCCAACTGGGTTTCCGACCCCTACTACCTGAACCAGCTGGGCTCGCCGCTGGCCATCGTCGACTACCGCAACATCCCCAGTTCCGCGACGCTGAACTACAACAGCCCGATCGGGCCGGTAAACGCCATCGCCAACTACTTCCAGACCATCGATCCGAGCATCCCCAAGGATCAGTATCCCTATTTCTACCTGCCCAAGGTCAGCCACTTTTTCGGCCACAACATCCTGGACTCGGGCCTGCAGTTCAGCAACGAGAGCCAGATGGCCTACATCCAGGCCGACAGCAACGAGATGACCATGGGTCAGCGCTTCCTGATCCGGCCCAAGCTGAGCTACCCGATCGAGACCAGCGCCGCCTTCTTCCGGCCCAGCGCCACCCTGGCGTTCAACCAGTACACGCTGCAGAGCCCACAATTCTGGTCGGGCCTGCAGCAGAGCCTGGGCGTCAACACGACCGCCGGGACCAGCGAAAACTTCACCGTGCCCATCCTGTCGATGGACAGCGGCACCTATTTCGACCGGGAATTTCCCCTGGGCGACCGGGCCATGCAGCAAACCATCGAGCCGCGGCTGTTCTATGTCTACATTCCCACGGTCAACCAGCAGAACATCCCGCTGTTCGATACCACCAGCTACGACTTCACCTACTACCAGCTCTTCCGCGAGAACCGCTTCGCCGGCTATGACCGCATCGGTGACGCCAACGAGCTGACGGCAGCGGTGACCTCGCGGCTGATCGACCAGACCACCGGCATCGAACGCTTGCGGGCGACCCTGGGCAACCAGTTCTACTTCCAGCGCCGCGAGGTCACGCCCGTGGGGCTTCCGCCGGACACCTATGCCCAGACCTTCTCGAACATCGTCGGCGACGTATACGGCGGCATCACGGAGAACTGGTCGGTCTACACCGCCGGACAGTACAACCCGTCGCTCAACTCCATCGAGCGCGGACAGGTCGGCCTGCAATACAACAACCGCCAGAACCAGCTGCTGAATGTCGCCTACCGCTACCGCCGCAACCAGTACACCGATACCTGCCTGCCGAACGACCTGGGCCAGAACTACTACACCAACAACTTCGGCTGCCTCAACCTCACCGATGTCTCCATGCGTCTGCCGATCCTCGCCGGCTGGTACGCCATCGGCCGCTGGCAGTATTCGATACTCGACGATGTGACGACCGAGAGCTTCTTCGGCTTCGAGCGGGAGACCTGCTGCTGGCGTTTCACCCTGCTGGGACGCCGCTACCTGAACACCATCGAATCCGACGGCACGGCGCAATCCAACAATGCCGTGTTCATGCAGCTGGAACTGAAGGGACTCACCACGCTGGGCGACGAGGTCGACAAGTTCCTCGAACGCAGCGTCAGCGGTTACCGATTCAGCGATTACTGATACCGACACCCATGGTCAAACCGTTCATGTCCCGCCTGTCCCGTTCCGCGCTGCTGCTCGCCGGCCTGACCGGGCTGGCGTCTCTGCCCGTGCCGCCCGCCGCCGCCGATGGCGTGGACCGCATCGTTGCCGTGGTCGAGGACGATGTGATCCTGGAGAGCGAACTGCAGAAGAAGATCGCCGCCATCCGCCAGGGACTGGCCCAGAGCGACACCCCCATGCCCTCCGGGATCACCCTGGCGCGCCAGGTGCTGGACCGGATGATCCTGGAGAAGATCCAGATCAGTCTGGCGGAAAAATCCGGCCTGCGGGTGGATGACGAAACCTTGCGCCAGGCGGTGCAGCAGATCGCCCAGAAAAACAACCTGACGCCCGAGGAACTGCGCGGCTCGCTGCGCGCCGAAGGCATCGAATACCCCGATTTCCTCGAACAGATCCGTGGCGAGCTGGCGCAGCAGCGTCTGCGCAGCAATCAGGTCAACAGCCAGATCAAGATCAGCGACCGCGAGATCCAGAACTGGATGGAGACCCGCGGCAAGTCCGGCGCCGACCCCAACGCCGAATTCCTGCTCGGCCACATCCTCATCGCCACCCCCCAGGCGGCACAGCCAGCCGCGGTGCAGGCTGCCCGCGAGAAGGCCGAGAAGCTGGTCGCCGATCTCAGGCAGGGCCTGGATTTCCGCCAGGCCTCGCTGAGTTCCTCCGATGCATCCGAAGCACTCAAGGGCGGCGAGCTCGGCTGGCGCAAGCTGAGCGAGATGCCGACCCTGTTTGCCGACCTCGTGCCGAAGATGAAGAAGGGCGACATCCAGGGCCCGATCCGCAGCCCGAGCGGCTTCCACCTCATCAAGCTGCTGGAAACGCGCGGCGGCGACGTGCAGCGTGTCACCAAGACGCATGTCCGCCATATCCTCATCAAGCCCAACGAACTCATCACCAACGAAGACGCCAGGAAAAAGCTGGAGACCATCAAGACCCGCATCGAGGCCGGCGACGATTTTGGCGATCTTGCGCGGGGCAACTCCGATGACAAGGGCTCTGCCGTCAAGGGCGGCGACCTTGGCTTCGTCGCGCCCGGCGCGCTGGTGCCGGAATTCGAGCAGGCGATGAATGCTCTCGGACCGAACCAGTTCAGCGATCCGGTGCAGAGCCAGTTCGGCTGGCACCTGATCCAGGTGCTGGAACGGCAGGAGTCCGACGATACGGAGGAACTGCTGAGAAAGCAGGCACAGGACGAGATCTTCAAGCGCAAGCTGGCGGAAGAGACGGAACTGTGGCTGCGCCGCATCCGGGACGAGGCCTATGTCGAGTACCGGATACCCGAACTGGCCCCGGACGGCACGCCGCCGCCACCGCCGGCGAAGCCGGAACCGTGAGGCCGCGCCTCGCCCTGACCCCAGGCGAACCGGCCGGCATCGGCCCGGATCTCTGCCTGGCGCTCGCCGAACGAAGCCTGCCTGCCGATCTGGTGGTGGTCGGCGATCCCGCGCTGCTGGCGCAGCGCGCCCGCCAGCTCGGCCAGCGGATCGAACTCGTCATCTGGCAGCCCGGCCACCCGTGCACCGCGACGCCGGGACGCCTGTGGGTCTGGCCGGTGGCCGACTGCCCCGATCCCGGGGCCGGCAGGCTGAACCGGGACAACGCGGATTATCTGCTGACGACGCTCAAGGCCGCCGTCCGCGCCTGTCTCGACGGCGTCTGCGACGCGCTGGTGACCGGTCCGGTCAACAAGGCCAGTCTCAACGAGGCCGGCTACCCCTTTACCGGCCATACCGAATTCATTGCCGCGCTGACCGGCGGCGATCCGGTGATGCTGCTGGCCGCTCCCGGGCTGAGGGTGGCGCTGGCCACCACGCACCTGCCGCTTGCGGAGGTCAGCCGCGCCATTACCGGCCCGGGCCTGGAGCGCATCCTGCGCATCCTCGACCGCGACCTGCGCAACCGCTTCGGGCTCGCCGAACCGCATATCCTGGTCGCCGGCCTCAACCCACATGCCGGCGAAGGCGGGCACCTGGGGCGAGAGGAAATCGACGTGATCGAACCGGTCGTTGCCTCGCTCCGGCGACAGGGTCTGCGACTGACCGGCCCCCTGCCCGCCGACACCCTGTTCCTGCCGCCGGTACTGGCCCAGGCCGATGCCATGCTCGCCATGTACCATGACCAGGGCCTGCCGGTGCTCAAGCACCTGGGTTTCGGTCGCGCCGTCAACATCACCCTGGGATTGCCGATTCTCCGCACCTCGGTCGACCATGGCACGGCCCTGGCCCTGGCCGGAAGCGGCAAGGCCGATCCCGGCAGCCTGTTGGCCGCCATCGAGACCGCCGCCGACCTGGTCCGGACGGGCCGATCGCGCGGCGTCCCGTCCCCTTCCACGCAAACCGCATGAACCATATTCCCCGCAAGCGTTTCGGCCAGAATTTCCTGCGCGACGATACCGTGGTGCATCGCATCGTCATGGCGGTCAACCCGCGCCCCGGGGATCATCTGGTGGAAATCGGCCCGGGCGAGGGTGTGATGACGGCGGCCCTGCTCGGCCGCTCGGCGCGGCTGGACGCCATCGAGATCGACCGCGATCTGGTCGCCCGGCTGAGTCAGCGCTTCGCCGAACGGCCCGGATTCCGGCTGCACGCAGCGGATGCGCTGAAATTCGACATTGCCGGGCTGAGCGAAGGCGGGAAACTCCGCATCGTCGGCAACCTACCCTACAACATCTCGACACCGCTGCTGTTCCACCTGCTGGCCGCCGCGGACCGGATCGAGGACATGCACTTCATGCTGCAACGGGAAGTCGTGGATCGGCTGTGCGCCGGGCCGGGCGAACCCGATTACGGCCGGCTGAGCCTGATGGCCCAATACCGCTGCCGGGCGGAAAAGCTGTTCGAGGTGCCGCCGGAGAGTTTCCAGCCGCCACCCCGGGTGATGTCGGCCGTGGTGCGCCTGACGCCCCACGCCGAACCGCCGGTTACGGCAGACGCCGTGACCTTGGGCCAGGTGGTCGCGGCCGCCTTCGCCCAGCGGCGCAAGACGCTGCGCAACGCCTTGCGGCATCTGCTCGACGAAGCCGACCTGCTGGCCGCCGGTATCGATCCCGGTGCCCGGGCCGAAACGCTCGACCTGGCCGCCTTCGCCGGACTGGCCCGCCGCCTGAGCCAGCGGCAGAACCCATAGCAAGGACCTGACGATAAACGGGCGGGACAGGACGGGACTCCAGCCGCCGCGGTCCGGCAGCCTGCGGGCAGGCAACCGGCCATGACCGGATCGCGGCGCGCCTTTCCCGTCAGGTAATGACGGTGGGCACCGCCATGCCGGAGCGCTGCCGGACCTCGCCGAGCTGCTCGGCCAGCTCGATCAGGTCCTGGAGGGCATCCTGGGGATCGAGATCATGCCGGGAGGAATCGCGCTCGTAGCGTTCCAGATAGATGCGCAGGGTCGCTCCCTCGGTCCCGGTGCCGGAGAGGCGGAAGACGATGCGGGAACCATTGTCGAAGACGATGCGGATGCCCTGGTTCGGGCTGACGCTGCCATCCACCGGATCAGTGTAGCTGAAATCGTCCGCCAGGCATACCGTGTTGGCACCGAAGCTGCGGCCAATCAAGCCCGCCAGCTGCCCGCGCAAATGCGCCATGATGCCGTCGCCGATGGCGGCCGGCATGCCCTCGTAATCGTGCCGCGAGTAATAGTCCCGGCCGAATGCGCGCCAGTGCTCGCGCACGATGTCGGCCACCGACTGCTGGCGCACCGTCAGCAGATTCAGCCAGGCCAGCACGGCCCACAGGCCGTCCTTTTCACGGACATGATCGGAACCGGTGCCGAAGCTCTCCTCGCCACACAGGGTGATCCTGCCGGCGTCCAGCAGGTTGCCGAAGAATTTCCAGCCGGTCGGGGTCTCGTAGCAATCGATGCCCATTGCCCTGGCGACGCGGTCGACCGCCTGGCTGGTGGGCATCGAGCGGGCCACGCCCTTGAGGCCATCCCGGTACCCGGGCAACAGGTGCAGGTTGGCCGCCAGCACGGCCAGGCTGTCGCTGGGCGTGACGAAGAAACGATCGCCCATGATCATGTTGCGGTCGCCATCGCCATCCGAGGCCGCGCCCAGGGTCGGCGCGCCGGGGGCGTACATGCGTTCCGCCAGGGCATGCGCATGGACCAGGTTGGGATCGGGATGCCCGCCACCGAAATCCTCCAGCGGAGTGGCGTTCATGACCGAATCCGGCGCGGCGCCGAGCCGGTCGACCAGGATGCGCCGGGCATAGGGTCCGGTGATCGCATGCATGGCATCGAAACAGATCGAGATCGCGCCGGACTTCAGCGCTGAGGTCATGGCCGCGAAATCGAACAGGCCTTCCATCAATTCGGCATAGTCGGCAACCGGGTCGACGATGGTGACAACCATGTCGCCCACCCGCCAGTCGCCCGGGGTGTCAAGGTCGACATCGTCTGTGTCGGCGATCCGGTATTCGGTGATCGCCTTGGTGCGGGCATAGACCGCGTTGGTGAAGTTCTCGGGCGCGGGCCCCCCGTTGGCGGCGTTGAACTTGATGCCGAAATCCTCGTCCGGTCCACCGGGATTGTGGCTGGCGGACAGGACAAAGCCGCCCTGCGCGCCCTGCTTGCGAATCAGGCAGGAGGCAGCCGGCGTCGACAGCAGGGCGCCCTGCCCGACCAGCAGCCGGCCGACGCCATTGGCCGCCGCCATCTTGATGATGGTCTGCGCGGCGCGGCGGTTGTGAAAGCGGCCGTCGCCCCCCAGCACCAGGGGCATGCCCCGGGCATCGTCGATCACGTCCAGAACCGACTGGACGAAGTTTTCCAGGTAATGCTCCTGCAGCACGACTCTGACTTTCTTGCGCAGCCCCGAGGTGCCGGGCTTCTGGTCCGGGTAGGGACGCGTCTCGATGGTTCTTATCTGCATGATGGGCTCATGGTCTTGAGAGGAAGATTCCGCGTGCATTGTACTGAATTCGGGCATTCGGACAGCAGTCGCGGCAGCCGGGTCGACAAGGGCCCCACCGGCGGAAGCGCACCCGCTCGCTTGATGAAGATTTGGCGTCAAAACGCCAAATCGCTGGTGACATCGCAACAGATTGTGTAAAAATAATACTGGAAAGTTTGGCGAAATCTCGGCAAACTAAATTCCGAGCGGCATCTGTGCTTCATCCTTGATAAAGTAGAGATGCTTTCTTAAACGACCGCATCATAAGAAGGAAACCCACAATGATGAATGCAACCAAGCTGTCCATCGTTCTTCTGTCTGCTGGCCTGACCGTTGGCTGCGCCAGCAAAAGCGACCTGTCTGCCCTGCAGACCCAGGTTGACGGCCTGAAGGCTGAGATCTCTTCTGTCAAGAGCACCGCTGACGAAGCGCTGTCCGCTGCCACCAGCGCCGACGCCGCTGCTCGCCGCGCGGCTGCCGCTGCCGAAGAAGTCAACGCCAAGCTGGACCGTGGCTTCCGCAAGGGCGCTATGAAATAAGCTTTTCGCCTCCGCGAAAAACTTGCGAAAAACCCGGTGGGGCAACCCACCGGGTTTTTTTGTGTACGTGACTGCCGGAGCTGTCCCCGGGGGGGCTTCAGGACACCACCTCCTTCACCCACTCGCCACGACGCTCCCGCGACAGCAACTCGACCCGGGCGCGCATCAGCACGACCGTGAAATAGTAGAACTGGAACGCCGCCGCCATCAGCAACAGCGGCACCAGCATGCTCAGGTGAATGGACGGCTTGTCGATCTTGGTCACCGTCGGTCCCTGGTGCAGGGTATTCCACCACTCGACCGAGTAATGGATGATGGGAATGTTGACCACGCCCACCAGGATCAGCACCCCGCCGGCCCGGGCCGCGGTGCGCGTGTCCTCGATCGCCGACACCAGGGCCATGTAGCCGAGATAGAGGAACAGCAGGATCAGCTCCGAGGTCAAGCGCGCATCCCAGACCCACCAGGCGCCCCACATCGGCTTGCCCCAGAGCGACCCCGTCACCAGCGCGAGGAGGGTGAACGACGCGCCGAGGGTCGCCGAACTCCGGACCATCACATCGGCCAGCTTGATGTTCCAGATCAGGTGGATGGCGCTGAGCACCGCCATGAAGGTATAGACGAACAACGACATCCAGGCGCTGGGAACATGCACGAAGATGATGCGGTAGCTCTGTCCCTGCTGATAGTCCGGCGGCGCCACGAACAGCCCCAGATACAGACCGGCCAGCAACAGAACCAGCGTCAATCCGCCCAGCCAGGGCAGCAACCGCCCGCTGATGCGATAGAAATGCTTGGGAGAGGCCAGTTTGTGAAAAAACAACCAGATCGCGTTCCACATGATGTCAACTCAGGCTGATGCGCAAGGCGGCGGCGGTGGCGAATGGCGCCAGCGTCACGGCAAGCGCCAGGAGTGCCGCCAGAAAATAGACCTGCCCGTCGTAGGGAAGACCGGCCACGGCAACGGTGACGGCGTTGGTGGCGAAAATGAGCACCGGGATGTACAGGGGCAGAACCAGCAAGGTCAATAACACCCCGCCCCGGCGCAGGCCGACGGTCAGCGCCACGCCGATCGACCCCAGGAGGCTCAGCAGCGGCGTCCCGACCAACAGGGTCAGTTCCAGCGCCAGGATGCCCGCCACCGGCAGGGACAGGAACAACGCCAGCAAGGGCGCCATCAGCAGCATCGGCAAGCCGCTGACCAGCCAGTGCGCCAGCACCTTGCCCAGCACCAGCAGTGCCAGCGGCTGCGGACTCATGGCCATCTGCTCCAGCGCGCCATCCTCGAAATCCGAACGGAACATGCTCTCCAGCGAGAACAGCGCCGCCAAGAGGGCAGCGATCCAGATCACGCCGGGCGCCAGGATTTTCAGCAGCGCCTCCGCGGGACTGACGCCCAGCGGGAACAAGGTCACCACAATCATGAAGAACAGCAGTGGATTCGCCAGTTCCCCGCGATGGCGGTAGGCCAGCAGGAGATCGCGCCTGACCAGCGCCAGCAGTGCTCCCAGCATTGGCTTCACGACAGCGCCAGCTTGCGCAGGCGCTGGCCCAGGGGGACCGCCTGATGCGAGGTCAGGATCACGACGCCGCCCTCTTCCAGGTGCTCCTCGACCAGGCTGCGCACCAGATCGACCCCGGCAGCATCCAGCGCCGTGAACGGTTCGTCGAGTATCCACAGGACGGTGCCCAGCAGCAGCAGGCGTGCCAGCACCACGCGCTGCCGCTGGCCGGCCGACAGGGCCCGCACCGGCAAATCGGCCCGGTGATCGAGCCGGACCTTGTCCAGCACGCCCGGCAGACGCGAGACGGCGCCCCCCATGCCCTGGATGCCGGCCGCGGCACGCAGGTTCTCGACGACCGTGAGCTCGTGCTTCAAGCCCAGATGATGCCCCAGATAGGCCAGCTGGCCATGGAATTCGGATCGCCGCTCGCGAATGTCCCACCCCTGCCACAAGACCGTTCCCTCGTCCGCCGGCGTCAGCCCCGCCAGAATGCGCAGCAGGCTGGTCTTGCCGCTGCCGTTGGCGCCCTCGATTTGCAGGACCTCGCCGCGGTCCAGCGTGAACGCCAGTTCCTCGAACAGCGTCACCTCGCCACGGCGGCAGGCAAGCCGCCGCACCTCCAGCAGGGGAATCGGAACAGACATCAGGCGCCGGCGCGAATCATGGGTGAGGGCATGGCCACCGATTATCGCAGAATCGGCACCGCCCGGGGCCGGGCAGCGAGCGCCAGCGGCCACCGATCGGCTAAACTGCGGCATCACTCAACGCCCCGGCCGCTGCACCAATGGACATCTCGCCCGATCAACGCCGCCACGCCCAGGATCTGCTGGACTTCATCGATGCCAGCCCCAGTCCCTGGCATGCCGTCGACATGCTGGCCAGCCGCCTGCGCCGGCAGGGTTACCGCGAGCTGGCCGAGCACGAGGACTGGCCGCTGGAGGCGGGCGACCGCCGCTATGTCATCCGCGGCGGCGCCTCGCTGATCGCCTTTCGGGTCGGCTCGGCGCCGCCCTCGGCAGCCGGGTTCCGGCTGATCGGCGCGCACACCGACTCTCCGGGGCTGCGCCTGAAGCCGAAGGCCGCCCATGCTGCCGATAGCCTGCTGCGGCTGGGTGTGGAGGTTTACGGGGGTCCCATTCTGGCGACCTTCACCGACCGCGACCTCAACCTGGCCGGCCGCGTGCACCTGCGCGGCCCCGACGGCATCGCCAGCCGGCTGATCCGCTTCGAGCAGCCCGTCGCGCGCCTGCCCAACCTTGCCATCCACATGAACCGCAAGGTCAACGACGAGGGTCTCAAGCTGCACAAGCAGACGGAACTGCCCCTGATCCTGGGGCTGCTGCATGACGCGCTGGGAGCGGAAAGCCAGTTCCTACGCCTGCTGGCCCGTCAGGCAGGGGTCGAGGCCAATGACGTCCTCAGTTTCGAACTGGCGGTTTTCGACGATCAGCCCGGCAGCTTCTGGGGAGCCGGGGGGGAATTCCTGGCGGACAGCCAGATCGACAACCTGTCATCCTGCCATGCCGGCCTGACGGCGCTGCTGAATGCCGGCGAGCGGGAAACCACCGCCGTCTGCGCCTTCTTCGATCACGAGGAGATCGGCAGCGAAAGCCACAGGGGCGCGGACGGCAGCTTCCTGGCCGACGTGCTGGAAAGACTGGCATCGAGTCGCGGCGACGACGGGACCGGTTACCGGCGAGGCCTGGCCCGCAGCTTCCTGGTCAGCGCCGATGCCGCGCACGCCTGGCACCCCAGCTTCCCCAACGCCTACGAGCCGCTGCACGGCATTCGCGTCAATGGCGGCCCGGCCGTCAAGGTCAACGCGAACCAGCGCTATGCCACCGACGGTTTCACCGAAGCCTGTTTCATCGAGCTGTGCCGGGAGGCCGGCGTGCCCGGCCAGACCTACGTGCACCGGACGGATCTCGGCTGCGGCTCGACCATCGGCCCCATGACCGCCGCCCGCCTGGGCGTTCCCACCATCGACTGCGGCGCTCCCATGTGGGCCATGCACAGCGCGCGCGAGAGCGCCGGCGTGCTGGATCAGTTCTGGCTGATGGCCCTGCTGCGCACCTTCCTGGAGAGCCCCGCCCCATTCCGGCGCTGAGAGGCGCAGGGCCTCTCAGCGCTGGTCGCGGTCCTCGTCGACCTCGACCTGGCCCGACAGGCGCCGCCAGAGGTGCGACCAGGCCATGCCCACGGCGAGGATGGCCGCCAGGACGACCAGTGATACATAGGTGACGATGCCGTTCTCGGCGGTGATCCAGCCTTGGTCGAAGAACAGCCAGGTCAGGGTACCGAAGAAGGCGGCGGCGAGCAGGACCCCGAGGAACCCCAGGGACTCCAGTGTCGCGTGCAGGAACAACACCCAGCCGATCAGCAGCACCACGCCGGTGAAGGCCAGTGGCGCGGTGATATCGGGCAGCGAACGCAGCAGCCAGTGCAGATAGGAATGCCCGCTGGGATTCCAGGTTGCGAACACCAGCACCAGCGCCATCAGGAAACGAAGCAATATCCCCATCATCCCACCTCCCCGGGAAGCTGCCGCTGGCGCGCTCAGGATTCCGCTTCCGCGAAGAGCGCCTCGATGAACTGGCCGGCATCGAAATCCTGCAGGTCGTCGATCCCCTCGCCGATGCCGATGTAGCGGATGGGCAGACCGAACTGCCTGGCCAGCGCGAAGATGACCCCACCCTTGGCCGTGCCGTCGAGCTTGGTCAGGGCGATCCCGCTGAGACCCACCGCCTCGTGAAACTGGCGGGCCTGGTTGATGGCATTCTGACCGGTGCCGGCATCGAGTACCAGCAATACCTCATGCGGGGCCGTCGGATCCAGCCTGGCCATGATGCGCCGAACCTTGCTGAGCTCCTCCATGAGGTTGGACTTGTTGTGCAGGCGGCCGGCGGTATCGGCGATCAGGATGTCGATGCCGCGCGACTGGGCCGCCTGCAGGGCATCGTAGATGACCGAGGCCGAGTCGGCCCCGGTATGCTGGGCCACGACGGGCACCTGGTTGCGCTCGCCCCAGGTCTGCAACTGCTCGACCGCCGCGGCACGGAAGGTATCGCCCGCCGCCAGCATCACGCTGTGCCCCTGGTTCTGCAAGCGCTTGGCAAGCTTGCCGATGGTGGTGGTCTTGCCGACACCGTTGACGCCCACCACCAGGATGACGAAGGGCCGGGTCTCCTCCGGGATCGCCAGCGGCACGCTCACCGGGAGGATGATCTCGTGCAGGTACGCCTTGAGCCTGGCCTTGAGCACGTCGACATCCGCCAGTTCCTGACGATCCAGGCTTTCGGTCAGGTGGCCGATGATGTCGCGCGTCGCCGCCACGCCAATGTCGGCCGTCAGCAACTGGGCCTCGAGGTCCTCCAGGAACTCGCGATCGATGGCCTTCCTGCCCAGCGCCAGATTGCCGATGAAACCGGTCAGCCCACCCCGGGTCTTGCCGAGCTGGCTCTTCAACCGGGTCAGCAGCCCTTCGGGGGTGACGTCGGGGCGGGCAACCGGCTCCCTTTCCGGCTGGCCGATGACCGGCGGCGGCAGGGTTGCCGACGGGAGAGTCTCCAACTGCCGCGGCTGCTCCGCCGCGCCCTGCTCGGGGATGCGACGCTCCGGGGCCTGCGGTGCGAGGCCGACGAAATAGTGGATGTGCGCCACCGTCAGCAGCAGCAGGGCCGCCACGGCGTGGTGGGCCATGGCCAGTGCCACCGGCAACCGCAGCAACACCAGCGCGATGCCGAGGCCGATCTGCACCAGCAGCAGGAAGCTCAGCAACAGACCGACCTTGCTCAGCCGCGGCACCCTGGGATTGGAGGTCACCCCCATCGCCAGCAGGGTCAATACCAGGAATACGACGGCAGCGCCGAGGCGATGGATGACATGAAGGCCGGCGCGCGCCTCGGGCGACAGCAGCCGCGCCTGAGGATCGGCCGGATTCAGGACTCCGGACAGCAGCGCGTCATAGTCGAGCGCCGGCAGCCAGCTGCCGAGACAGGTCGGAAAATCGGGACACGCCAGGGCCGCATAGTGGGAAGACACCCAGCCGCCCAGGACGATTTGCAGCAACAACAGCAGAAGACCCAGGCGGCTGAGCCAGCGCAGCCCCGTCACGGGCGCGAGCGGCGCCGTCTGCGGACCCGCCGCCAGACAGAGCCGGTACAACAGCCACAGGGTCAGGAAGCCGGTCAGGAGATGCGCCGTCACCACCTGCGGCATGACCAGAAACTTGACGGCCCACATGCCCAGCAAGGCCTGCAGGAGCAGCAGCGCGAGCACGGCGAGCGCCGTGCGGATCACCCGCCCGCGATTGCCCCGCTCCCGGAAGGCCATCACCAGCAACGCCAGCACGCCCAGCCCCAGCGCACCCGCCAGATAGCGGTGGCCCATTTCCTTCCACGCCTTGCCGGCGTCAAACGCGGGATCAGCACCGCCTTCAGGCAGGACGGGCGGCTCGACGATCAGCTTGCCATAGCAACCGGGCCAGTCGGGGCAGCCGAGCCCGGCATCCGAAATACGAACATAGGCGCCCATCAGGATGACGGTGAGGGCCAGCAGCAGAACGAGGAGAGCCAGTTTGCGGAACATAAGCGATGTGTTGTCGTGACAGGGCAGTGAGCGTGGGCCTATGCGATGGCGATGCCGCTCGCCAGGCCCGCCGCGCCGGAGGTGGCGGGCCTGGCGCCGACCCGCCGGGGGGACAGCCCGAGGCGGCCAGGCCGGACGCGCAGCTCAGCCAATCTGGGAGGCCTTCAGCAAGTGTTTCAGATCCTTGACCATCTGGTAGGGGTCGAAGCCAAGGTCATACCAGAGCACCAGATTGCCCAGGGGATCGATGAGGATGACCACGCCCTCGTCCGGCGTCTTGCCGATGGCGCTGGCGAGCGCCGTCAACACCGATGGCGCGAGCCCCGCCGTCAGCAGGGCGTCATCCTGCCGTACCGGCGGCGATGTCCGCGCCTGTTCGGCATCCGCGGCCAGCAGCAAGCGACGTACCCGCGGCATTTCCTTGTTCAGCATCAACCAGCCCTGATGCGTCTTGTGCAGGGTCTCGGCGCAGACCGCCGCGCAGGATTGCGTCGAGACCTGCAACAGCAGCCACCGCCCCCGGAGCTCCGCCATCGCAGCGGGGGCGTCCGCCGGTGGCAGCAGCTCGGCCAGCGGCAATTGCCGCACCGGCAGGATCAGGCTGCCGTAGTTGCTGGTCCTGTCGATCAGGTCGGGGTGTTTCGCGTAGTACCAGGCCAGGCCGAACGGCACGAAGGCGGTCAGGGCGATGGCGATGATCATGGCGCGGCCGCGCCAGAGGGGAGCGTGGGAGCGATTCATGGCTGGGAAGCTCGGGCCGGGCGGGACGTGAAACCGTGGCGTAGAAACAGGAAGGCGGCCACTGCCGCGAACAGGAACCATTGCAGGGCGTATCCTCGGTTCTTGCCGGGATCGAGCCTGGCGGCATGCCATTGGCGGACGTACCCCGCCTCGGCGTCGGGGTCCAATAATACCTGATACGCCTGTACGGGATAGCCGAGCCGCCGCGACAGCGCATCGGCCTCGGGCAACTGCACCACGGCCGGCCAGCCCTCGGCGGGAATCTCCGCCCCCTTGAGGCGAAGGCCGACCCGGTGGAAGGCGTCCAGCGTTCCCTGAACGCGCAGCCGGCCGGCGGGCAGCGGCCCGGTCTCCGGTAGCTGCTGGCGGTCCCGGCCCTGTGGCACCCAGCCGCGATTGACCAGCACGGCCGGGCCGCCGTTGATCCTGAACGGGGTCAGTACGTGATAGCCGACGGCCTGGCCCTGCACCTGATTGTCGACCAGGAACGAGTGCTCGGCATCATATTCACCCACCATCCAGACCCGGCGATAACGGAAATCCTCCCCGTCCCCCCGCATTTCCGCGGACAGCCGGATGGGCGCCTCCCCAACGCGCGCCGCCCTGGTGGCGTTGATGAGCTCCTTCTCTCCGGCGCGTTCTAGCTGCCAGAAACCCAGCGCCAGGAACAGAGGGCAACAGACACCGAATAGGAGCCAGGCCTTCGCGGAAGCATTGAAGCTATAATCAGGCACCGTCGGCACACCCGACCGCCCGCCGCCCCGCCGTCTCGCCATTCAGCAGAGTTCCGCCCTTGAAGATCCTCATCGTATTGGTGCTATTCATCATCGTCGGCAGCCTCGGTTCGGCGCTGGTCTACCTGCTCAAGGATCGCGAGCGCTCGCCGCGTACGGCCCGTGCCCTCACCCTCCGCATCGGGCTCTCGATCGGCCTGTTCGTCCTGCTGCTGCTGAGCTTCGGCTTCGGCCTGATCAAGCCGCACGGGTTGCGGCCGCCGGCGGCCAATCCCCAGCAAACCGTCTCACCGACGACACCCTGACCCCATAAAAAAGCCCGGTCGCGGACACGCGAGCCGGGCTTTGTGAACCGTCGTCGGCGCTCAGGCCTTGTGGTAGGAGGCCAGCCGCTCGACTTCATTCCGGGAACCGAGGATCACCGGTACGCGCTGATGGATGCCGGTCGGCTGGATGTCGAGGATGCGCTCGCGTCCGGTGGAGGCGACACCGCCCGCCTGCTCGATGATGAAGCCCATCGGATTGGCTTCGTACAGCAGCCGCAGGCGACCACCCTTGCTCTTGATCTTGTCGTCGATCGGGTAGGTGAACAGGCCACCACGCATCAGCACACGGTAGACCTCGGCGACCATCGACGCCAGCCAGCGCATGTTGAAATCCTTCTCGCGGCCACCGGCCTTGCCCTGGACGCACTCATCGACATAGCGGCGCACCGGCTCTTCCCAGAAGCGATGGTTGGACATGTTGATGGCAAACTCGGCGGTGTCCTCCGGCACCCGGACGTTCGGATGGGTGAGCACGAATTCGCCGATGTTGCGATCCAGGGTGAAGCCGTTGACGCCCTGCCCGGTGGTCAGGATCAGGATGGTGGTCGGGCCGTAGATGCAGAAACCGGCCGCCACCTGCTGGGTGCCCTTCTGCATGAAGTCCTCGGCGGTGATGTCTACCTTGCCTTCCGGCGCGCGCAGGATCGAGAAGATGGTGCCGATGGACAGGTTGACCTCGATGTTGCCGGAGCCGTCCAGCGGATCGAAGGCGACCAGGTACTTGCCCCTGGGATATTCGGCGGGAATCTGGATGATCTCGTCGTTTTCCTCGGAAGCCATGGCCGCCAGGTGGCCGGTCCATTCCAGCGAGCGGATGAAGATTTCGTTGGACAGCACGTCCAGTTTTTTCTGCACCTCGCCCTGGACGTTCTCCGAGCCGATGACGTCGAGGTTGCCGGCCAGGGCGCCACGGTTGACTTCATGGCCGATACCCTTGCAGGCGGAAGCGATATCGTTCAGGAGCAGCGTGAGCTCGCCGGTGGCGCCGGGGATCTTGCGCTGCTCGTTGATCAGGAATTGGGTCAGTTGTTGGCCGATCATGATGTTCTCCTAACCTGTCGTTATGGTTGTTGGCATGCCGGGCAGTGCGCTTTCCAGTCGTCCGGAGCGGCCGCCAGTATCTCGGATATGGTAGCGATCTTCATGGCGTTGGTGCCGCCGCGGGTGCCCATCAGGTCACCCTTGGTCAGGATGATGGTGTCCTCGGCATCGACCAGGCCGCGCCGCATGAACTCCTCGACGATGGCGCGGTTCAGCACCGCATGGTCGAGAATGCCGATCGGGTTGAAGCTGATCGGATAGACGCCGCGGAACAGCGTCACCCGGCGGCAGGTCTTTTCGTGAGCCGTCAGGGCGTAAATCGGGATGCCCGAGCTGATGCGAGACATCCACAGTGGCGTGGAGCCGGTCTCGGTGAGGGCGCCGATAGCCCGCACTTCGAGATGGTTGGCCGCATACATGGCCGAAAGGGCGACCGTTTCGTCGATGCGCTCGAACCGCTCGTGCAGGCGGTGCTTGGATTTCTCGCGCGGGTATTTCTCCGCCTCCAGGCAGACCTGGGCCATGGCCTTGACCGCCAGGTCGGGGTAGTCGCCGGACGCGGTCTCGGCGGAGAGCATGACGGCGTCGGTGCCGTCGAACACGGCGTTGGCAACATCCGAGACCTCGGCGCGGGTCGGCACCGGATTGCTGATCATCGACTCCATCATCTGCGTGGCGGTGATGACGGCCTTGTTGAAGGTGCGGGCCAGCTGGATGAGGCGCTTCTGGACATGCGGCAGGCGCGCATCACCGATTTCCACGCCCAGGTCGCCGCGAGCGACCATGATCGCGTCGGAAGCCTCGATGATGCCCTCGATGGTGCCTTCGAGGATGGCCTCGGCGCGCTCCACCTTGGCCACCAGCCCCATGTCGCTGCCGAGCTCGGTAAGCATGCGCCGCGCCTCGTCCATGTCCTCGCGGGAGCGCGGAAAGGAGATGGCCAGATAATCGGCGCCGATGTCGACAGCCGTCCGCAGATCCTGCTTGTCCTTGTCGGTCAGGGCCGGCGCCGACAGGCCGCCACCCTGCTTGTTGATACCCTTGTGGTTGGACAGCACGCCGCCCACCGTTACCGTGCACTTGACGCGGGTGCCGACCACCTCGTCGACCGCCATGACGATCAGCCCGTCGTTCAGCAGCAGGACATCGCCTTTCCTGACGTCCCGGGGCAACGCCTCGTAGCTGCATCCAACCTGGGTTTCGTCGCCCTGATCCGACGGGAACGCCGTATCCAGATCGAATTTCTGCCCGACCTCCAGCATGACCTTGCGGTTGTCCTTGAAGCGGGCCACGCGGATTTTCGGACCCTGCAGGTCGGCCAGGATGGCCACATGGCGGTTCAGCTTCCGGGCAAGGACACGCACACGCTCGGCGCGGGCCCGATGCTCGTCGGCCGTGCCGTGGGAGAAGTTCAGACGGACGACATCGGCACCGGCTCTCAGCACTTTTTCCAGCACCTCGGGCGATTCCGAGGCCGGCCCCAAGGTGGCGATGATCTTGGTGCGACGAAAAACTTTTGACATAAAAACCAACTACTCAGGTGCGCGTAGGGCCACAACGGGGTGGCCCTACTGGTGAACGGAGTCAGGAACGGCGGGACTTACTTGGCATGCATCAGCGCCACAGTGGTGTCCAGCATGCGGTTGGAGAAGCCCCACTCGTTGTCGTACCAGGACAGCACCTTGACCAGATTGCCGATGACCTGGGTCTGGGTGGCATCGAAATTGGACGAGGTCGTGCTGTGGTTGAAGTCGCTGGAGACCAGCGGTTCGACGTTGTAGCCCAGGATGCCCTTGAGGGCGCCTTCGGAAGCTTCCTTGAGGATACCGTTGACCTCTTCCTTGCTAGTTTCGCGGCTGGCGATGAAGGTGAGATCGACGACGGAAACGTTGGCGGTCGGCACCCGGATGGCGAAACCGGAGAGCTTGCCGTTCAGCTCCGGCAGCACCAGACCCACGGCCTGGGCAGCGCCGGTCTTGGTCGGAATCATGTTCAGCGCGGCGGCACGGGCGCGGTACAGGTCGCTGTGATAGACGTCGGTCAGCACCTGGTCATTGGTGTAGGAATGGATGGTGGTCATCAGGCCGGAGACCAGACCCAGCTTCTCATGCAGCGGCTTGACCAGCGGCGCCAGACAGTTGGTGGTGCAGGAGGCGTTGGAGATGACCTGATCGCTGGCCTTGAGGATGCCATGGTTGACGCCGTAGACGATGGTGGCATCGGCCTCGTTCTTGTCGGCCGGGGCGGAGATGATGACCTTCTTGGCACCCGCCTCGATGTGCGCCATGCACTTGGCCTTGTTGCGGAAGATGCCGGTGCACTCCAGCACCACGTCCACGCCCATCGCGCCCCAGGGCAGCTTGGCGGGATCGCGCTCGGAGAAGGCCTTGATGGTCTTGCCGTTGACGATGATAGCGCCGTCGCCGACTTCCACGGTGCCGTTGAAGGGGCCATGGACGGTATCGCGCTTGGTCAGATGGGCGTTGATCTTGGCATCGCCAAGATCGTTGATGGCCACGATCTCGACATCCTGGCGACCGGACTCGAAGGCAGCCCGCAGAACATTGCGCCCGATGCGTCCGTAGCCGTTGATAGCAACTTTAATCGTCATGCCTGTATCTCCAATGCTTGGGTGAAGTGAGGGTCGACACCGGCCGCTGGCAAACGGGCCGGGGGCAGGCAGCCCCGCGAGGCGGCCCGGCGGTCGTTAAGGGCGGATCGGTGGTATCTTGGGAAGCTGCTCCCGACGCGCGGGATGCGGGGCCGATGAATCGGCCTGTCCCGGCGAAATTGGCGGCAATATAGCAATCCGGACCCTGACAGTCCAGTAAAAGCCATGTCCTGGCCCGGCCGGAACAGCCGTCGTTTCGACTACAATCCGGCCGACGCGCGCCACTCCGCATCCACCAGGCCGCCCCACCGCACGAGGTAAGGTCCGTGAACACGACAACCGAGACAACATTGACGTTGACGCCCCCCGAAGCGCTCACAGCCCCCGCGCCCGTCAATGCCATCGAACCCGAGAAGGCCGGGGGACTGGTCAGGCTGGAACCCGGGCAGCGGGAGGCGCTGGACCAGAAGGTCGCCGAATTCGTCGACATCGTCCTGGCCGAAAAGGTGCACAGCGAAGCCTTCAAGGCCAGGGTTTCCGGCGTCCACACCCTGGCCAACGAGGAAATCCGTGCCGCCGCCAGCATCTCCAACCGGCTGCTGCAGCAACCGGTGCGGGCCATGAATACCGGCCTGTTCGACGAGGGATCGAGCATCTCCCGGTCGCTGGTCGACCTCAGGCGCAAGATCGAGGAACTGGATCCGACCCGCAAGGGCAACCTGCTGCAACCGAAAAAACTGCTGGGCTTCATCCCCTGGGGGGGCTCCGTCCAGGACTATTTCCGTCAGTACGAATCGGCCCAGGCGCATCTCGACGCCATCATCACGTCGCTCTACAACGGTCAGGACGAGCTCCGCAAGGACAATGCCGCCGTCGAGGAGGAAAAGGCCCACGCCTGGCGCATCATGGAGCGTCTGGAACAGTACATCTACGTCGGCAGGAAAGTGGACGCGGCCATCAGCGCCAGGCTGGGCGAGATCGAGGCATCCGACCCGGAAAAGGCACGGGTCGTGCGCGAGGAACTCCTGTTCTACGTGCGGCAGAAAATCCAGGATCTGCTGACCCAGCTGGCCGTCACGGTGCAGGGCTACCTGGCCATGGACATGATCCGCAAGAACAATCTGGAACTGATCAAGGGCGTGGACCGCGCCACCACCACCACGGTGTCGGCCTTGCGGACGGCGGTGATCGTCGCCCAGGCCCTTGCCAACCAGAAGCTGGTGCTGGACCAGATCGGTGCCCTGAACAGCACCACCAGCAACCTGATCGAGTCCACCTCAAGCCTGATGCGGCAGCAGGCCGGGACCATCCACGAACAGGCCACCCACGCCGCCGTCAGCCTGGACAAGCTCAAGCTCGCCTTCCAGAACATCTACGCCACCATGGACATGGTGGCGAACTACAAGACCCAGGCGCTGGACACCATGCAGAAGACCGTGGACGCGCTCAGCCATGAGGTCGACAAGTCGCGGGGCTATCTGGACCGCGTGCGCGAGGAGCAGGTCAAGGACGTGGCAACCACCCTGTCGCTGGCGACCAGCCAGGACATCCAGCTCTGAACCAGCCTAGCCCGGAGCCCGGGCCGTCAGCCGGAGATACTTCCGCTGCAGTGCCTCCCGGTCCTCGGGATGGTCCGGGTCGTGGATGATGCACTCGACCGGACAGACCTTGAGGCATTGCGGTTCCCCGTAATGGCCGACGCACTCGGTGCAGTAGCCGGGATCGATCCGGTAGATCAGTTCGCCTTCCGAGATGGCACCGTTCGGGCACTCCGGTTCGCAGACGTCGCAGTTGATGCATTCGTTGGTGATCAGCAGGGCCATGGTCCAACCTCAATCAGCCGGTGCCAGCCTGGCCCTCAGGGCGGCCTGCACACCGCCCGGCACGAAGGCCGACACGTCACCGCCAAAACGGGCAATCTCGCGAATCAGGGACGAGGAAATGAAGGCATAACGCTCGCTGGGCGTCAGGAACACGGTTTCGAGTTCCGGCCCGAGGTGACGGTTCATGCCCGCCAGCTGAAACTCGAACTCGAAATCCGACACCGCCCTGAGGCCGCGCAGGATGACCTGACTGTCCGTCGCCCGGGCACACTCGACCAGCAGGGTATCGAAGCCCAGCACCTCGACCGCCGGAAACCCGCCCAGCGCCTCGCGCGCCATCGTCACCCGCTCGGCTAGGCTGAACAGGGGAGCCTTGTTGCGGTTTTCCGCCACCGCCACCACCACGCGGCCGAACATGCGGACAGCCCGGCCGACCAGATCGACATGCCCGTTGGTGATGGGATCGAAGGTACCGGGATAGATCGCGGTGATGGTCATGCGGCCGGCCGTCGTTGATAAAGGGCGTAACCCACTTCGCCCGCCGTACCGTGGCGCCACCCCGACCAGGTCGGGGGCAGCAGACCGTCCAGCCGCAGTTCGCGCTCGAATTCCAGATAGATGAGCGCCTCCGGCGCCAGCCAGCCGCGGCGCTCCAGGGATTCGCACAAGGGCGCCAGCCAGCCGCGACGGAAAGGCGGGTCAAGGAAGACCACATCGAAAGGCTCGGCAACGCCCAGCAGGAATTGCCGAGACTGGGCCTCCACCACCTGTACGCCGTCGGCCGCCAGCCGGGCGCAATGCTGGCGCAGGGACGAACAGACCCGCGCGGAAGCGTCGACCTGCACGACCCGCGCCGCGCCGCGCGAGGCAGCCTCGAAGCCCAGGGCGCCGCTGCCGGCGAACAGGTCCAGGCAGCGGGCTCCCTCTATCGCGTCCCGCAACCAGTTGAACAGGGTTTCCCGCACGCGGTCCGGTGTCGGGCGCAGGCCCTCGACCGCCGGAAACCGCAACCTGCGGCTACGCCAAGTGCCGGCGATGATGCGGATTTCGTGGCGCGCCACGCCGGCCGGCCGGGTCAAACCGCTGCCCCCGCCCACAAGACGCCCGCCACCCGCTGCCGGCGGCCGGCAATCACCTGGCGCCGCCCCCCACCAGGATCGTCTGCAACCGGTCGAGGTCGACTCGCGCCCGGAAGGCACGCCTGACATCCTCGCGGGTCACCGCCTGCACCCTGGCCGGGAAGGTATTGAGGTAATCCAGCGGCCGATTGAAGAAGCCGATCGACGCAACTTCGGCGGTCAGCTTCTGGTTGCTGTCCAGCCGCAGCACGAAACCGCCGACGATGTTCTGCTTGGCCGCCTGCAGCTCCTTGTCGCTGGGCCCGCCGTCGATGAAATCCCTGACCGTCTTGATGGCGACCTTCAGGGCCTCCTGGGTCTGGTCGTTGCGGGTCTGCAGGCCGATCTCGAAAGGCCCGGTCACCCGCATCGGAATGAAATAGCTGTAGGCGTTGTAGGCAAAACCGCGCTTTTCCCGCACCTCCTCCATGATCCGCGACACCAGGCCGCTGCCACCGAGGACATGGTTGCCGACATACAGCGGGAAGTAGTCCGGATCGTTGATCCGCATGCCGGTCACGCCGGCATAGATGTGGGTCTGCTCGGAGGGATAGGCCGTCCTGAGGGTTTCCGGAGCGGACCTGGCGACAGGCTCGGGCAGGGGCGGCAAGGCCTCGCCCTCCGGCAGGTCGGCCAGCAGCTGCTCGGCCATGCGCTCGGCATCGGCGCGCGGCAGATCGCCGACGATGGCGACGATGCCGTTGCGGACCGTGTAGGTCCGGCGATGGAAATCGACGAGGTCATCGCGGGTCAGCCGCTCGACCGCCTCCTTCAGCCCCTCGGGGGGATGGGCGTAGGGATGATCGCCATACAGGGCGTTCATGAAGGCGATCTCGGCGACCTCGCCGGGGTCCTCGCCCTGCTGCCGGATCGCCAGCAGGGTACGGTTCCTCTCGCGCTCGAAGTCCCTGGCCTCGAAGCGTGGATGCGCCAGCACCTCCCGGGCGACTTCCAGCGCGGTGGCGAGCTTGTCCGGGTGCGTCAGGCTGCGCAGGGTGACGTAGGCGGAATCGCGCCCGGCGCCGGTGCCCAGCAGTGCACCGACGTTTTCCAGCCGCTGGGCGATGGCGTCGGCATCCCAAGGGCCGGCACCCGCGTCGAGCATGCCGGAGGTCAGATTGGCGAGGCCGAATTTCTCACCGTCCCGGGCACTGCCGGCATCGAACACCAGCCGGATGTCGACCAGCGGTAGCCCCGCCGTGGGCACGAAGTAGACACGTCCGCCGCGTGCCGTGGTCCAGTGCTGGATGTCCGGCACGGCCAGGGCGGTGCCACCGAAAGCGAGCAGACCCAGTGCCAGCCAGGCCGGCCGCAGGATACCGATAAACAGCTTAACGAACATGGCCACCTCCCATGGCAGCGTCTTCCGGCGCCGGCGCCCCCTCGGGCAGCGGCAGGGGATTCAGATGCGCGATCGTCAGGCGCTCGTCGACCAGGTACTTGCGGGCGACCGCCTGAACCTGCTCGGCCGTCACCGCGTTCACCCGGTCGACGTATTCCCGCACTTTGCGCCAGCTGAGGCCCACGGTCTCGGCGGTGCCCAGCTGCATGGCCTGGTAGAACATGGAGTCGAGCTGGTAGACATGGCTGGCCAGCACCTGCGCCTTGACGCGCTGGAGCTCGTCGGCAGCGATCGGTTCGTCGCGCAGCTTGCGCACCTCCTCCAGCAATGCCGCCTCGAGTTCAGCCAGCGACTTGCCCTGCACCGGCGTGCCCTCCAGCGTGAACAGGTTGGCGAGACGCGCGTAAAGGTCGTAGCCCGCGCCGGCCGCCGCCGCGATCTGCTGGCCACGCACCAGGCGGCTGGAGAAGCGGGCGCTGTTGCCGCCATCGAGGATGCCTGCCGCCACTTCCAGGGCATAGGCGTCGGCCTCGTCGGCGGCGGTCCTCAGCGAGGGCGTCTTGTAGCCCAGCACCAGGTGCGGTAGTTTCGCCGGCACGCTGACAGCCAGCCGCCGCAGCCCCAGCTGCTCGACCTCGGTCTGCGGCTTGACCGGCGGCAGCTCGCTGCGCTTGAGCGGGCCGAAGAATTTCCTGGCCTGCTTGAGCACTTCTTCCGGCTTGACGTCGCCGACGACCACCAGCGTGGCGTTGTTGGGGGCGTACCAGCGGCCATACCAATGCTTGAGGTCATCCAGCGTGAGTCCCGCGACATCGTCCGGCCAGCCGACGACCGGGTTGCGGTAGGGGCTGTTGCTGTAGGCGACCGACTCGAAGTGTTCCTGCATCTTGGCGCGCGGCTGGTCGTCGGTGCGCAGGCGGCGCTCCTCCAGCACGACCTGGTGCTCCTTGGCGAATTCGGCCTCGACCAGTTTGAGATTGCGCATGCGGTCCGCCTCCAGCTCGAAGCTGATGGGCAAGCGGGACGCCTCCAGCGTCTGGAAATAGGCGGTGTAGTCCTGGCCGGTGAAAGCATTCTCGCGCCCTCCGTTTGCTGCGATAATGCGTGAGAATTCGCCCGGCGGATGCTTCTGGGTGCCCTTGAACATCATGTGTTCGAGCATGTGCGAGATGCCCGTGATGCCGCCATATTCGTTGCTGGCGCCGACCTTGTACCAGACCTGCGAGACCACGGCGGGCGCTCGATGATCCTCCTGCACCAGGATTTTCAGGCCGTTGTCCAGCGTGAACTCGTGAACCGGGGGCTCGGCCGCGAGTCCCGGCAAGGGCACGGCGAGCAGGAGCATGCGGAGTCCGCGTAATGACATTCTTGACGTTCTCCCTGGCATGATGGACGCGAAAGAAGGGCGGTCAGCCGCCTCCTGGAACGGGGCATTGTAAACGAAAGATTCTGTGGACCATGATCTCGACAGTCAGCCAAACCCCTAGCCTGCCCCTCTGGAAAGCCTATCTGGGACTCTGCAAGTTGCGGGTGGTTGGCGCCATCGTGTTCACCGCCATCATCGGCATGTTCCTGGCCGTGCCGGGCCTGCCGCCCCTGCAGGAAACCTTCTGGGGCGCCCTCGGCATTGGCCTCGCGGCCGCCTCGGCGGCGGCGCTGAATCACGTCTACGACCGCGAGATCGACGGCAAGATGGGCCGGACCGAGGACCGCCCGCTGCCGCAGGCGCAGCTGACCCCGCGCGAGGCCAATGTCTTCGCGCTGATCCTGGCGGCCATCTCGATGCTGGTGCTGACGCTGCTGGTCAACCCACTGACCGCCGTGCTGACCTTCGTCTCGCTGATCGGCTATGCCGTGATCTATACCCGCTACCTGAAGCGCATCACCATCCAGAACATCGTCATCGGCGGCGCGGCCGGCGCGGCCCCGCCGGTACTGGGCTGGTGCGCCGTCACCGGCGGCATCCATCCGCATGCGCTGCTGCTGTTCCTGTTGATCTTCATCTGGACTCCGCCGCACTTCTGGCCCCTGGCGCTGGCCAAGAAGGACGAGTACCGCCTCGCCGACATGCCCATGCTGCCGGTCATCTACGGCGACGAGGTGACCAAGCTGCACATCCTCGGCTACACCATCCTGCTGGTGATCTTCAGCCTGCTGCCCTATCTGACCGGCATGAGCGGGCTGATCTACCTGATTGCCGCCCTGCTGCTCGGCGGCGGCTTCCTCTACCATGCGATCCGCCTCAAGCGCGCGCGCGACAACAAGCTGGCCATGCGCACCTTCGGCTATTCCCTGCTCTATCTCGCCGGCATCTTCAGTGCCCTGCTGGTCGACCACTACCTGCCCTTCTGACGCAACGGCCGCTTTCGGGCGGCACGCGCCGAACTCCCGAATCCCGATCACCATGCCGTATTACCCGGTCCGCAAGAAGATCGTCCGGCGACCGGCCAACGATCAGGCCCCGCCACTGGGACAGCTGCCCGAGCTGCTGCAACGGCTGTACGCCAGCCGCGAGATCCGCGATACCGGCGAGCTGGACCGTTCGCTGGGCTGCCTGCCGGCGCCGCAGCGGCTGTCGGGCATGGCCGCCATGGTCGAGCGACTGAGCGATGCCATCCACCACGACCGTCGGGTGCTGATCATCGGCGACTATGACGCCGACGGCGCCACCGCCACCGCCGTCGCCATGCGCGGACTGCGGGCGCTGGGACTGCGGCAGGTCAGCTACCTGGTGCCGAACCGCTTCGAATATGGCTACGGCCTGACCCCCGAAATCGTGACCCTGGCCGCCACGCGCCAGCCCGATCTGCTGCTGACCGTGGACAACGGCATCTCCAGCCATGAGGGCGTCGCTGCGGCGGCGGCAATGGGCATGGAGGTCCTGATCACCGACCATCATCTGCCCGGCAGCACCGTCCCGGCCGCCACGGCCATCGTCAACCCGAACCTGCCGGGCGAAGACTTTCCCAGCCACGCGCTGGCTGGCGTCGGTGTCATGTTCTACGTGCTCATGGCCCTGCGACAGGCGCTGCGGGCGGCGGGACACTTCACGCGGACGGGCGTCGCGGAGCCCAAGCTCGGCACCCTGCTGGACCTGGTCGCCCTGGGCACGGTGGCCGACGTCGTTCCGCTGGACCATGTCAACCGGATCCTGGTGCATCAGGGACTGCAACGCATCCGCGCCGGCCAGGCGCATCCGGGCCTGCTGGCCTTGCTGACAGTGGCGGGGCGCGAGCCGCAACGGACCAGCGCCGCCGACCTCGGCTTTGCCGCCGGCCCGCGGCTCAACGCTGCCGGCCGGCTGGACGACATGAGCCTCGGCATCGAATGCCTGCTGGCCGACGATCCCGTGCAGGCCGGCGCACTGGCGCAACAGCTCGATCTGCTCAACCGCGACCGCCGCCTCATCGAGGAGCAGATGAAGCAGGAGGCCCTGGCGGCGCTCTCGCAGCTGGATACCGAGGAGGGGAGCGACCGTCCCGCGCTGTGCCTGTTCTGTCAGGACTGGCACGAGGGCCTGGTGGGACTGGTCGCCTCGCGGGTGAAGGACCGCATCCATCGGCCCGTCATCGCCTTCGCCCCCGCCGACCGCAACCCGGACGAACTCAAGGGTTCCGCCCGCTCGATTCCCGGGATCCACATCCGCGACGTGCTGGCCGACCTCGCGACCCGTCAGCCGCAGTTGATCCGCCGTTATGGCGGGCATGCCATGGCGGCGGGACTCACGATTCCCCGGGCAGGGCTGGAGGCCTTCATGGCCGGCTTCGAGAACGAGGTCCGACGGCGCGCCGAGGGCGCAGACCTCGAACATACGATCCACACCGACGGACCGCTGGACGCGGAGCAACTGACGCTCGCCACCGCCGAGTTGCTGCAGACCGCCGGCCCCTGGGGTCAGCACTTTCCCGAGCCGGTGTTCGACGGGGACTTCGAGGTTGCCGGCAGCCGCATTGTCGGCGAGCGCCACCTGAAGCTGGTCCTGAAGCCCCGCAATGGCGCCCCGCACATCGATGCGATTGCCTTCGGGCTGGACAATCCCGGCGAGTGGCTGCGCTGCCACAGCATTCGCGCCGCCTACCGGCTGGATGTCAACGAATATCGCAACAACCGCAGCCTTCAGCTGCGGATCGACTACATGGAAAGCCTGGCCTGAGCGTCCGCCTGGCGGACCTTTGTGGCCTGGATGATCTTGAAACCCTGGGTTTCCTCGGCACTGCCGATCTCCCCGCCCATGCTCCGGATTTCCGCTTCATAGGGCAGCTGGCGGTTGGCCACCAGCAGCAGACGTCCACCGGGCTTCAACAGCCGCAGCGCCTCGCGCACGAAGGCCCGGCCCAGCGCCGGCAACGGCGCGCGCCCGGCATGAAAGGGCGGATTCATGAGGACGAAGTCCAGCCGCACCAGCGGCAGGCCGGCGGTGACATCCGCCCAGTGATAGTGCAGGCGCCGCGTGCCGGCGACATCGGCCAGGTTGAGCTGCGCCGCCGCCAGTGCCTTGCCCTCCGCCTCGACCAGATGCAGTTCGCGGATACCCGGCGCGCACTGCAATGCCTCCCGCGCCAGATAGCCGTAGCCGGCCCCCAAGTCGGCCCCGCATCCGGACAGATCCGCCGGCAGCCGCGCCGCCAGCAGGCGCGACCCCAGATCCAGCGACTTCCAGCTGAACAGGCCCGGACAACTGTAGCAACCCGTAGCCGGCAGCCGGCGCAGCTCGCCACCGCGCTTCCAGTCCGCGAGCAGTGCCGGATTCAGCTGCGCGTCCGCCTTGAACGCACGTACCACGCGGCACTTGTGCTTGCTGAAGGTCTCGGTCCGCCCCGTCAGCTCGCCCAAGCGCCGCTCCAGGGATGGCGCACCCAGGGTGTTGGCCGCAACCAGGATCAGGCTGCCACCCTCCTCCAGCGCCTCCGCCGCCAGCGCCAGGTGGTGGAGTATCTCTTCCTTGTGCTTGGTGGCGAAGACGATCGCCAGTCGGCAGGTCTCTCGGGGCGCATCGAGCACCTGCCAGCCGCTCTGCTGCAGGGCCTCGGCGGTAGGCTTGTGACTCTGGACGCACGGTCCCGGCCGCAATTCGGCCACAGCATCCAGGCCAGCCGGCGGCCGGAACAAGAGGGCTGGCCGCTGGGCAGCCAACGGCACGGCAGAATGCCGCGCGAAATAGGCGGCCAGTGCCGCCACCTGCGCTTCCGACTCATTCATGATTTCGGGTATTCGAAAAGTGGCCGCTCATTCCTGGAGCTGCGGCGGAACCGGCCTCCCGGCCTGTGGCAAGCGGGAACAGGCCTCGCTCCTGCGTCATTATCGCGCCATACGGCGAGGAAAGCTCCCGGCCGCAGACGGTACCGCGCCGGCCGCCCTGCATCACCGCGCGCCAGTTTTCCCCAGCCGGCGTGGACAGGACGTTAACTATCCTGTGGATATCGCGACAAGCGATTGAGTTTGAATGGATTTCGCCCCCTGACCGAAAAATGGACAGCGATAGCCGGGGGGGGGGGGGGGAATCGGCCAGGCGGCCGACCGTCAGGCAGGATGCCGGGGACACCCCGGCCCTGCCGACGCGAAGAATGCCCGCAGTGGGGATGAAGATGGTCTACTTGGTCGCCACCCGGTCGGAACAGACCAACGCCATGATTTTCTCCTCGGCGGAACCGTCGGCTACGGGGAGATAGTTCGAGGGGATGTCGTGGTACTGAATCTTGTCGATGGGCTTCATGGCCTCCCGGTCGCCATAGGCAAAACCGAGCAGGACCAGTGACGTGCGCCCATCGCAGTCGTAGGACTGATTCGACTTGATGACATGGATGTAGCGTCCGCCGGTGTGCCTGGCGGGCCTGTTGTAGGTGAACTTTTCCATGACCTTGACATGATCGCCGGACCGCTGCACGGAGTCGAGATCCACGGCGATCGAGAACAGGCCATTTCCGCCCTCGCCTACCGCGGTCCAGTGGCTCGCCCAGCCGGGTGACGCCGAAATCAGGGTAGCAGCCAGCAGGCAGAGACGAAGGTGGATCATGACGATCTCCGGCGAGATGATGTGCCGTCGATACTAGATCACTTCAACCCCATTGGGCAACAATTATTTTTGTGACAACAAACAATCGGGCCGTTTGCCACTGCACCCGAACCTGTGAAGCCGGTTTGCCCCACAGGGGTCGCCAACCCGAACAACATCGCCAGCCTCCGGCTTACGGCCCCGGCAGCCAGCTAGCGCTTCGCCCGTTGTCCCGTGCGGATTTCACCCTCTTCCAGCACGTCGAAGAGGTAAACCCGGCCATCCCCGGGACGACCTGTATGGGCATATTTCATCAGGGTGGCGATGATGACATCGACCAGTTCCTCCTCCGCGAGGATTTCCAGCCGTTTCTTGGCAACGAAGGGGTTGAAATCCTGACCCGAATCGCCCCGCTGGTGACCGAAACCCTCGCAGTCCCACACACTCATGCCAGGAAAGCCCGGAATCTCCATCAAGGCCTGAACGACCCGGCCTAGCACGAATGGTTGAATATAGGCGCGGATTTCTTTCATGGCTTCAAGGTCCGGCCTTCAGCATACCGGTAGAGCAAGGGCAGCAGGGTAAGGGTCAGCAGGGTTGCCGTCACCAGGCCGCCAATGATGACCACCGCAAAAGGCTTGGCAGTTTCCGAGCCAACACTGGTCGAAAGTGCCGCCGGGAATAGCCCCAGCATGGCCATGAGTGCCGTCATGATGCCAGGCCGCAGGCGATCGGTGGCACCCCTCATGATGGCCTCGTGCAAGTCATGTCCCTCGCGCAGGAGGGCATTCAGGTGCGAAACCAATATCACCCCATTCTGCACGGCGATGCCGAATAGCGCGATAAACCCGACCGCCGCGGACACACTGAGATTGATGCCGGTCAGCCAGAGTGCCACCAAGCCGCCGATCAAGGCAAAAGGAACATTCATGACAATCAAGGC